>CAVEHG010000137.1:2861-4150 GCA_963615405.1 bacterium
ATTCAAGGGCGATTTCCGGGTCTCCCGCGCCGAGATAGAGCGTGGCGAGATTGTTCATCGTTGTGCTCATCGCCCCGAAGGCTGAAGTCACATCCGCCGACGCCACGGGCTCTGCCAAAATCAAGGCCACCGACCAGACAGGCAAGTCGATTTCCTTCACCCTCAAGGTCACAAAACCGTTCTTCCATTCCGGAATCTACATCGTGGACGATGAAACCGGCGTGAAGGCCTCTGCGGACGGAGTTTATGTCGAAGATGGAGGGGGAACACATTCTTTCCACCTTTCAGACCCTGAATATAAGGGAGTCTGGAGCGTCTCGCCGTCCGAGGCTTTCACCGTTTCCACTTCAGAACTGACCAACACCATCACTGTCACAGCAAAGTCTGATGCCTATATATGGTATGACAATCCGATTCTCTCCGTCACGGACGAGGCGGGAGAGAAAACCCTCACACAAAAAGTTATCGGAACGCCGAGACTGAACTCTGACTGCTACATAGCCAAAGAAACGGAAAGTGCCGCTGATGCCGCGGAGGAATACAATATCCTCTGGAAAGGTTCAAAGACGAGATGCACTACCGCTTTCTATCTCTATGACTCCAACGGCAAAAAAATCATCAAATTCCCCGGAATGAACGTGGAACTGATAAAGAGCCGGGAAGATGCGGATGCCATTTTTGGCGGATCACTTGATTGGATGAGAATGAACGGGATACTGTCCTTCAACTGGAAAACAATATCTTGCCGGAAAGTGACCATCAAAATTACTGACCATTGGGGCAACTCGGTCAGCAGAGACATTGCCCCGTCCTTTGATTTCACCGACAAGAAATGGCGGTTTTATCAAAGTCTGAAGCACCGAGGAAATTATTATCTGAGCGAGATAGAACTTACGTACGAAGAATATAAAGTGGTTGCCAATCATTTTTTTGAACATTTGGCCACTTATGCAGATATGGTGGATGCGTTGAACCGTGGAGACCTTATTTTTTATTGTGTATATGACAACGATCTGTCAACATATCGATGCCTGGATGTTCCGTTTACCGTAGAAAATACTACTAATCAATACGATAGGTATGACAGTTTTGACTTTGAGAATGTGAAAAACTTCGTACCACATAGTTATATGTATGGTAATCCAGATTCCATCCCAAGTATATCAGTGTATTTATTTTCTTCTTACAAGGAACGAAATCAGAACTATAATAAATCCTACCTCTTTTATCCTCGATTCCATATAACTGTACACAAATAACAGTCACCAACAAACACTATGATAATTATA
>CAVEHG010000138.1:0-4081 GCA_963615405.1 bacterium
CCTGTGCCTAGCCCCTCGGCCATAGCACCATTCCCGTAGGGAGTACAAAGGTAGAGATAATTTTTCTCCAAAACAAAATTTTTCTTGAAAAACTATCCCCTCGCCCCCAAAAACCATTCAAGAAAAATCACTCAGTAAGCATTAAAAAATTACTCAACATATAGAAGTAAACCCTTCAGATACTCCCCTTCCGGATGATAGATGTTCACGGCGTGGTCGGCAGGCTGGTTCAGACGGTCGAGAATGCGGACGCTGCGGCCGGTCTGGGCTGCTGCGGAAAAGACGGCAAGGGCGAAAGACTCTTTGTCAACGACCTGGGAACAGCTGTAGGTGAATACCAGTCCGCCTGGAGCCACCTTCGAGATGGCTGCTGCATTGAGCCTCTGGTAAGCCCTGAGGGCATTGTTTATCGCACCCCGGTGCTTTGCGAATGCCGGCGGATCAACAATTATGAGGTCATATTTTCCCTCAGGAATATTTTTCACATAATCAATGGCATCGCAGCACAGGCCGCAATGCTGCGCAGTCTCACTGCCGGTGGTGAACCCGTTCAGGGCTACATTCTTTTCCACGAGTTCCATCGCACGGGCCGAACTGTCGACAGAATCGACGTGAACGGCTCCGCCCGCAAGGGCATACACAGAAAAACCACCTGTATAGCAGAAAAGGTTAAGTACACGGTGGCCTGCAGCATATCGTTCCACAAGTGCACGATTTTCTCTCTGGTCGAGAAAAAATCCCGTTTTCTGCCCCTCGGTCCAATTCACAATGAATTTGTGGCCGCCCTCCAGCACAATCTGTTCATTGTCAACAAAACCCTCTTTCTTATAGAGATAGCCGTCAACAAGATCCAGTCCGGCCTTGAACGGAGCCGTTCCGGAACTCTTGTCATAGACCGCCTTCAAAGACTGCCCATAGACCGCCTGCAGGGCGGAACAGATCTGCTTTTTTGAGCGGAACATTCCCACGGAATGAGCCTGCATCACGCAGACTCCGTCATAGAAATCGATAATAAGCCCCGGCAAGTTGTCGCCCTCTCCGTGAACGAGACGGTAGCAGTTTGTACTGCCTGTCCCGGATGCCAAACCTGCGGCGACTCTCACCGCAAACGCACGGGAAATCATTGTTTCCCAGAAATCCGGAGCGAGTACATCTGAATCAAAACTCAGAATGCGCACGGCTATGGAACCAATCTGGTAGTGCCCGCAGGCAAGAAGGGTCCCGTCAGCAGCATAGACGGCGACGAGGTCACCTTCCGCAGGATTCCCCTGAATCTGGGCTATAGAACCTGAGAAAACCCAGGGATGGAAGCGGCGGACAGACTCGTCACGCCCTCTTTTAAGCACAATTTTGACCATATCGTATAAGCCTATTCGACAGTTGCCGCCTGCAGAGTAACAAGCGGCTTGTGGGCGGTGCACATCAGACGAAGGTACATCTCACGGCAAATCCACGCGTCCGTCGCCGCGTACTTCAACTGCGCTTCGGAAAGAGTTTCCGCCTCCCAGTTGGACAGCTGCTGCGTTTTCGAAACTTTCACGCCGAGGATGATCGCAGCCATCTTCTTTACGCTTTTGTCACGTATGCCCCACTCGGAAACTATCTTCTGCAAATCGACGAAAGACTCGGCCTTGAAGCGGGCATATCTCTGAAGACCACGGACATCGTCCGCCGTGGCCGCCCCGATTTTGAGTATATTGGGGTTGGCAAGGACACTGCACAAAGACCGTTTCATACCGAGCGTCTTCACCCTGAAAAGGAATGCCTTTCCTCCGCCTGAAAGCTGAAGCAGCGCAACACCTGAACGGGGGGAATGAGGCGTGAAACACGGCTTTGTCTCCGTGTCAAAACCGAGAATCCGCTGCCTTTTCAGATAGCGGACCGCACGGTTGAAATCTTCCGACTCGGAATCAATCACAACAATCTCACCGGGGAACGATGCAAGCGGCAGCACTTCAATCTCCTCCGGCGTTATATTTTCTACAAAATTATTTTCGTTCACCACCACTTAAAATTCATATTTACCGCCCCATATTCAATATCACCGGGGCAACAAGGCGGTTAACCTCTTCAAGAAGTTCCGCGTCCATATACAGCCGGCTCAATGGAACAACACGCATAATCTGCTCCGGCACATTCACAGAAGGTACTGTAACAAAAGCCTTTACCGACGGATAGGCAATCCTGTGCGTAAAAAGGTTTCTCTTCCTCAGGACATTGTAGCACGCCCTGATGACTGCATCCTCTCCACTGATGAACTCAAAGTCATCCGCAAGCACCGCACGGTAGTTTTCCATATCGAGTCCCTGGGAGTTGCGAATCTGTTCCAAAGCCACAGACATGTCACGGACATTCAGTGAATCCGAAGATGTGCCGACAAGCACAGCGGAAATCTTCTCAGATGCTCCGGAGGTTATGTAACTGTCAAGAAAGCCTGTCAGCGATGTTCGCGAATCCTTTCCGGAATCGGCGTGCTCAACATAGGCCGGGAAATGTTCAGAGTTCCCTTTGACCCGGTCATACACAGCCCTGTACAGCCCGTATTCCAGTTCATCCGCATCCGCAATAACGGCTATCACCCCGTCCGGATGACGCTCCGCGGCGCGCCTGAACATTTCGTCGGTGAGCGAAAGGACGGGAACATCGAATCCCTTGGATACAAGCATGGTATCAATGTCCCTCAGCGCATAACGGCATAGATAGGGAGAGCTGACAATCAACACTTTGGCAGGAGTTCGCACTGCTGAAAGTTCATCATCGAACATATTGGAATAGCTGACGCTGCCCAGTGAGGCGAGAGCCATCCCGACAGCAGCCTCACGCATTGCCGGAACGTTCCCCTCATCGATGTAACTTCCATACGGTGCATTTGCCGCGTCAAACACAGGACATAGAGTCTCACCCGCAAAATCGTGGAGTTCGTCGGAAATCCCCCGTCCGTCAATGTTGTCAAAACGGTCTGAACAAAGGAACTCCGAAGTAAGAGCGCAAAGCGGGGCAAAATCGCCGATGAGTCCTATGCAGCCGGAGATATTGTCCTGCTCATAGGAATCGAGCAGATGCCAGGCGACGGAACTTGTGTCGGAGAGAGCCTGCCCGACAAGCGGCAGATACGGCTCCGAAGTCCTGTCGTTTCTCCCGCAGGATGCCAGGACAAAAGTCAGAAGCGATATGACAGCCAGCCTTCTCATTTCTTTTCTGCTGAAGCCTGATTTTCAGAAACAGGCTTTTCTGAAACAGAATCTTCAGATACAGGTTCTTCCGATACAGCCCTCTCCGTAACAGCCTTTTCTGATGCTGATCTCCCGGAAGCGAACGGCAGCGCCGAAACATTGAGGACGATATAGTAAAGGAAAATCAGACTGAACGCAATCGAGAAATGAAGTCCGAAAACGGCCACTGCGGCAACAATGAGCACATCTCCGGCAAAAAATGCTATTCTCAACTTTCCATACAGCCCCGATACAAGACTTCTCCCCTTCTTTATCTTCATCGCGAACATCGGAATTTCGCTTACCAGCAGCAACGCAATGACAACGGAGAGCAGCGGAACAAGGAAAGTGACTGTCCGCCACTGTGAAAGCCACTCGGCAGCAGCGCTGTCAGACTTCATCGCGAAGCAGACAAGCGAAGCGAGCAGCACCGCCCCCGCAGGAGTTGCGAGTCCGATGAAATTCTCGCCTTGACGTTCGTCAATATTGAATTTTGCAAGTCTCAGTCCGGAAAACACAGCCACAACCACAGGCGAGCACACGACAATCGCGTGCAAAGCAGACGAAACTTCAGACGAAAAAGCGAACGCTTCGAAAGAGCGCTGCGCAAAACAGATCGTCATCACCGCCGGAAGCACGCCGAAACTGACCATATCCGCGAGAGAATCGAGTTCCTTCCCCATCGGGGAGTAGGCGTGTAGCGCCCGGGCGGCGAGTCCGTCGCAGAAGTCGAACACCGATGCCGCCAACATCAGATAGAACGCCGTCGGAACATCTCCGCCGAGACAAGACAAAATCCCAAGCACACCACAGAGCAAGTTCATTGACGTGATGGTATTGGGAATATGCCGAATAATGCGGTTCATATG
>CAVEHG010000139.1:0-4075 GCA_963615405.1 bacterium
TCTGTGCTGGAGAATGCAGCTGGCGGGGTGGAAAGTGACGGTGGTTCCGGAATCGACGGTATTTCATCTGGGAGGAGGCACTCTGCCGCAGAACTCGCCGCAGAAGCTCTACCTCAACTACAGGAACAATCTGCTTCTGCTTGAGAAAAACCTCGCACCGACAATCGGGCGGAGGAAGGCGGCCCTGAGGATTTTCCTGAGGAAGATTCTGGACGGGTGCTCGGCTGCGGCCTACCTGCTGACTTTCCGGAAGGACTTTTTCTCAGCAGTATGGAGGGCTCACAGGGATGCGGCGAAGTTACTTTCAAAGAAACGGAATGAACCGCGTCGCGCCGGGAACGGAACAGAGCGGACGGTCGCCGGACTCTATAAAGAAACAGGCCGGACGGTCGCCGGACTCTATGGAGGATGCATGATTCCCCGGGCGCTGCTCGGCTTGAAGATACGGACATGACAACAGTTTATAAGTTACACCATTGGCTATGAGAATAATCATTGCAGGAGCAGGAGAAGTCGGCTCGCATCTGGCAAAGATGCTGAGCAACGAATCCAATGACATAACAGTCATCGACAGCGAACAGAGCCGTCTGGACAACCTGTCGGCGATTGCGGACATCGTGACCGTATGCGGAAAATCGTCGGAAATCGGCGTGCTGCGCGAAGCCGGAGTGCCGGACGCGGATCTGTTCATTGCGGTGAACCCGTCGGAATCCCAGGACGTGAACATAGTCAGCGCAATCCTCGCGAAGAAACTCGGCAGCCGCAAGGTCACCGCGCGCATTAACACGGAAGAATATCTCTCCTTCGAAAACAAGAACATATTCACGGAAATGGGCATTGACCTGCTATTCTACCCGGAGAAGATTGCCGCGAACGAAATTGTCCATATGCTGCGTCACAACGCGTCCGCCGACTCAATGGACTTCGCCAGGGGCAGAGTCCAGATGTCCGTATTCAAGGTGGAGGACGACTCCCCTCTTCTCGATATGGACGTGCGCGACCTGAGCCTTCACGCCACATCCGAAGATCTCCAGTTCCGCGTCGTCGCCATATCCCGGGACAACTCCACGATTATTCCGAAGGTTGACACACGGTTCAAATATCACGACCTCGTCTATATAATCTCAAAACGCGAAGGCACGCAGATGCTGACGAAACTCATCGGCGCAGTAAATCTCGAAGTGGACAAGGTAATGATTCTCGGAGGCAGCCATACGGCGGAAATGGTCGCGCAGCAGCTCGCCGGACTGGCAAGCCGGATCAAAATTATCGACAGTGACAAGGAACGTTGCGTGGAACTGGCTGAAAATCTGGGAGATGCCGTGACCATCATCAACGCGGACGGAAGAAATTCAGATGTGCTCATAGAGGAGGATATCCGCAATTTTGACGCGTTTGTCGCGCTCACCGGTTCGTCAGAGGCAAACATTCTCGCCTGCGTGGCGGCAAAGAGGCTCGGAATTTCGAGAACGGTCGCGGAGGTCGAGAATATCGAATACATACGGCTTGCCGACGGAATGGGGGTCGATGCCGTCATAAACAAGAAACTCATCACCGCAGAACGCATTTTCAAATTCACGTTGAGCGACAAGGTGCGTTTCATCAAATATATGAGGGGTACGAACGCCGAAGTTCTGGAATATATCGTCGTCAAGGATGCGAAGATCACTTCCGGAAGCCTAATGGAACTCGATTTCCCGAAAAATGCTATTGTCGGTGGAGTAATTCGCGGAAACAATTCGTTCATCGCGGTGGGAAGCACAAAGATTCAGGAATATGACCGCGTGGTGGTGTTCGCCCTGCCCGAGGCCGTCCACGAGGTCGACAGGTTTTTCAAGTAGTTTCGGCGATCCTGTCGTTAAGCATTCTCATCAATTGACAGACTTGTCGTTGAGAGCTTCTGAAGAGATTCACCCGACAGGCAGAAATTCTGACAAATTGTCATCAGAACGTTTGCGGCTTGCTCTTTGAGTCTGAGGAAGCCGGTTAGATGTGCCGCGGTGAAAACCCGGGGCGTGTAAGACCGTGCGTTTTGATTGAAAAAATGGAGAAACAAGATATGAGCAAGAACAAGAAACAGCAGGAAAAGGCTGAAGAACAGAATGTTGCAAAAAAAGAAGAGCTAAAGGAGGAGAAGGCCGGAGAGCAGAAGGCCGGGAATCAGGAGAAAGACCCGGAAGCCAAGACGGAGAAAGAGGATGTCGAGCAGCTGAAGAAGGAGAAAGCCGAGCTTGAGACAAAACTGACAGCGGCGAGTGACAAACTGGCCAAAACAGAAGACGCATATGTCAGGCTTATGGCTGAGTTCGACACTTTCCGCAGGCGTACGGCACAGGAAAAGCTCGATATGGTCGCCACTGCGGCGGAAGACACGATAAAGGGAATGCTTGTGGTTCTGGACGACTGCGAGCGGGCGATGAAACTGCTTGCGGAATCCGATGACGCGGCTGCAGCCAGGGAAGGCACGGAGCTGATTTATGGAAAGCTGATGACATATCTCAAGAGCAAGGGACTCACCCCCATCGAGGCTATGGGTGCCGATTTCGACACTGACGAGCACGAGGCCGTAGCCCAGTTCCCTGTAGGAGAGGACGGCAAGAAGGGGAAGGTTTTCGATGTCGTGCAGACCGGTTACAAGCTCAACGGCAAAGTAATCCGGTTCGCAAAGGTCGTCGTGGGAATCTGACGGGCAGTCCGCCCTGCGGGACAGGCCGCGCAGAACAATTGCGTTGGAATCGGAATGTAAACGACGGACAGTTTCTGATTTGAACTGAATATTATGGCAGCAAAAAGAGATTATTATGAAGTGCTCGGAGTCGCGAAAACGGCGACGGCAGACGAGATAAAGAAAGCCTACCGGGCACTGGCAATCAAATACCATCCGGACAAAAACCCAGGGAACAAGGAAGCCGAGGATAAATTCAAGGAAGCCGCGGAGGCCTATTCCGTATTGAGCGACCCGGAGAAGCGGAAGAAGTACGACCAGTTCGGTCACGCCGGGCTCGGTGACAATCCGGGGCCTGACTTCAGCGGCGGATTCGGAGACCTGAACGACATCCTGAACAACCTTTTCGGAGGCGCGTTCGGAGGATTCTCCGGCAGCTTCGGAGGTGACGGCGGATTCGGAGGATTCAGTGGATTCGGAGGAGGCCGCGCCCAGGAAAGGGTTGCAAGAGGAAAGGACATCAGGGTTCACACGCGGCTGACGCTTGAGGAAGTTGCGCGCGGAGTGGAGAAGGAAATAACCATCGAAAGGTTTGTTCCCTGCCAGACCTGCGGCGGAAAGGGTGCGAAGTCGGCAGCAGACATAAAGACCTGCCCGGGATGCAAGGGAACAGGACAGTACAAAAGAGTCGTGCAGTCGTTCCTCGGACAGACCGTGGCCTATTCGACCTGCCAGCAGTGCGGCGGTTCCGGCCGGGTTGTCACGAATCCTTGTTCCGCCTGCGGAGGAAGCGGCCTCGTGAGAAAACGCGAGACTGTCCGCGTGAAGATTCCGGCAGGAGTCGAGGACGGAATGCAGCTCAGGGTGACCGGGGCCGGCAATGCGGCAAAGAACAACGGGATCAACGGAGACCTGCTTGTGGTCATCGACATCGACGCACACAGGGATTTCGAGCGCAAGGAAAACAATCTGTTCTACACCAAGGTCATCTCAGTGACAGACGCCATTCTCGGATGCGAAGTGGAAATCCCGTGCCTCAACGGCACTTCACAGAAACTCAAGATTGATCCGGGCACCCAGTCCGGCACCGTGCTCACCCTGCGCGGCAAGGGTTTGCCGTCAGTCAACAGCTACGGTTGCGGCAACCTTTATGTGAAAATCGGAGTGTGGATTCCGAAGAAACTCAGCCGCGAGACCCGGGAGCTGGTCGAGGCGCTGGGAAGGTCGGCGGATGTGGTGCCGAATCCGACGAAGGAGGAGAAGTCTTTCTTTGATCGATTAAAAGACCTTTTCTGAAGATGTTGAATAAAAAGCGGTCTACGGCGTTCCTCGTCTAGCCAAAATCCTCACAACCAAAAGGTTGCTGCGGTATTTGGCGTCGTCGAGAGCCTTGTATCCCATCTTTTTATT
>CAVEHG010000140.1:0-4072 GCA_963615405.1 bacterium
AAATATGGGAGGCTGCGGCTCCTTTGTGAAAGAAGCAGAAATCAAGGAATATACACAGAAGGCGCTCGATGCCCTCAAGGTTCTTGAAGATGAAACTGGCGCGGGAAACGACTTCCTCGGATGGAAACACCTTCCGACACAGACTCCGGAGACGCTCATCGCGGAGTGCGAGGCGGTTCGCGACGACTGGAAGGCCCGCGGAGTGAATCTCGTCGTTGTGATCGGCATCGGTGGCTCATATCTCGGAGCAAAATGTGCGCTCGAGGCTCTGTCACACTCATTTGCGAAGCAGCTTTCGGACAAGGGAGGCGCTCCTGAAATCGTCTTCGCCGGAAACAACCTTTCAGAGGAATACATTTCCGAACTTATGGACCTCGTCGCCGAGAGGAATGTCGCAACTGTCGTGATTTCAAAATCAGGCACAACCACTGAGCCTGCGGTGGCATTCCGCATAATCAAGCAGTACATCGAAGGGAAATACGGCAAGGCGGAGGCTGCACAGCGCATCGTCGCCATTACCGACGCACACAGGGGAGCGCTCAAGTCACTCTCAACCCAGGAGGGTTACAGGACATTCGTCATCGAAGACAATGTCGGCGGCCGTTTCTCTGTGCTGACTCCGGTGGGCATTCTGCCGATTGTTCTTGCAGGGTTCGACATCCGCGCAATGCTTAAGGGAGCAGCGGCAATGGAGAAGGCCTGCGCAGTTCCGTCAGAGGAAAATCCTGCAGTACAGTATGCTGCAATGAGGAATCTTCTCTACTCCAAGCACGGAAAGGCTGTGGAGATTCTCGTCTCCTTCAATCCCAAGCTCCAGTACCTCGGAGAGTGGTGGAAGCAGCTCTACGGCGAGTCAGAGGGCAAGGACGGCAAGGGCATATTCCCGGCATCAGTGAACTTCACCACAGACCTCCATTCTATGGGGCAGTACATCCAGGACGGCGTTAGGATGCTGATGGAGACCGTAATCACGGTTGAGAAGGCTCAGAGGAATGTCATAATCGAGAGCGACCCTCAGAACCTCGACGGACTCAACTTCCTCAGCGGCAAGAGGGTCGAGGAGTGCAACGCAATGGCTGAACTTGGAACAAAGCTCGCGCACATCGACGGCGGTGTGCCTCAGCTTGGCGTAAGCATAGAGAAGATTGACGAGTACAACCTCGGCGAGATTTTCTACTTCTTCGAGAAGGCCTGCGGAATTTCAGCCTACATTCTCGGTGTGAATCCGTTCAACCAGCCCGGTGTCGAGGCCTACAAGAAGAATATGTTCGCACTGCTGAACAAACCGGGCTATGAGGCTCAGGGAGAAGAACTTAGAAAACGTCTATAGTATATTCTGTTTTAGTGTGTATTCTATATTGACGGAATCAAAGTGGAAAACAAACAGTTATATCCTTTGAAGTTCATCCCCATCGCGTCCAGGCGCGTATGGGGAGGGAACTCTCTGATCAAGGTCCTCGGGAAGGACTTTGTGGAGTCCGACGAGGAAGGGAACGAGGTCCATCTGACGGAAAACGACCTCATCGGAGAGAGCTGGGAACTTGCCGATATGGGCGAGCAGGACTCCCTCGTGAGCGAAGGGTGGCTTGGGGGGAATTCGATAGGCGACATAATGGAGACCTATCTCGACAGGATTACCGGCGATGCCGCCTATGCGTGGTTCGGCCGCCAGTTCCCGCTGCTGATAAAGTTCCTCGACATCCATCAGAAACTCTCCGTTCAGGTCCATCCGGACGACACGGTGGCCGAGCAGCGGTATGACTCCCTCGGCAAGGCGGAAATCTGGTACATTCTTGATGCGAAGCCGGAGGCGAAGGTCTATATGGGCTTCCGCCGCGAGACATCCGCCCAGGAATTCTACGATGCCTGCAAGGCCGGAACCGCCCACGAACTGCTGAATGTGATTCATCCGAAGAAGGGCGACGCGATATTCATAACCCCGGGAACGGTGCACGCCGCGGAAGGGGGGATACTTGTCGCGGAGATTCAGGAATCGTCAGATCTGACTTTCCGCCTCTATGACTGGGGACGCGAGAACAATCCGGCGACGGCGCGGAAGATGCATCTGGAGGAGGCCATAGACCTCATCAATTTCGGCCAGTTCGATCCTTCCCTTTACCGCCCGGCATCTTCGATGGACGAATCTCAGGTGAACAACACTCTTGTGCAGTGCCCGCAGTTCACAGTGAACCGGCTGAACCTGAAGGCGGCTCTGCGCATAAGCCCGGAACAGTTCGGAAGTTACATCGTCTATGTCTGCGTGGGCGGCTCGGCGGCGATCAATGTTCCGAAAGTTCCCGTTACTGACGACAGCAAGGCCGCTGCGGCATTCGGGACGGACGCGATGGACATCTACGCATTCCGGAAAGGCGACACAATTCTTGTCCCGGCGGATATGCCTGATTTCTATCTCGTCCCGACATCTCCCGACACGGTTCTCCTCGAAGCCGCCGACGGGCTCCGCTCCGAGGTTGACGAGTACATCAACCCAGCCGCCTCCGCCGAACTCCCCGAAGAATAACCGTTTTCCCCCCCCTAAAAAATTACTTTGATGGAGGGTGGCTTAAAATGATGGAAGAGATTAGAATAGATAAATTCCTTTGGTCAATCCGCGCCTACAAAACGCGCAGCGAAGCCACCGATGCCTGCAACGGCGGAAAAATCCGTCTGAACGGCGCCGATGTCAAGCCCTCGAAGGCGGTGCGGCGCGGCGACACCATTGTTGTCCGCAAGGGCGCTGTGACCTACACTTATAAGGTTCTCGAACCCATTGACAAGCGTCAGGGGGCGAAGACCGTTCCGCAGTTCGTGGACAATCTCACGCCTCAGTCCGAACTCGACAAACTGCACGCGCCGGTGGAAACCTTCTTCCTCAAGCGTGACCGTGGAACCGGCCGCCCGACAAAGAAAGACCGGCGTCAGATGGATTCCCTGTGGGACGCGCTGGACTTCGACTGATCCCCCCCTGAACCTTTCCCGGTTGATCCTATCCCGTTTTTTCTTCCCCGATCATTTTCACCCTTTTTACCTATGGAGCCATTTCTGAAGCAGGTTGCGGAACATTATTTCCCCCGGGAGGACTTTCCGGGCCTTACATTCATATTCCCCAACCGGCGTTCATCGGCCTTTTTCCGCAAGCACGTCTGCGCTTGTGCGGCAAAGTCTTCGAAGGCTGTGCTGATGCCGGAGTGTCTGACAATAAACGATTTCTTCGCCTCGCTGACCCCTGCGCGGACCTGCGGGCGGATTACGCAGATCGTGCGGCTGTACGGCTGTTACAAGGCTCTCTATCCTGAAGCGGAGCCTCTGGACGAGTTCATCTGCTGGGGGGATGTGCTGCTGGGGGATTTCAACGACGTGGACAAATATCTGGTGGATCCCCGCCAGCTGTTCACCAATGTCTCGGATCTGAAGTCAATCGAAGACGATTTCAGTTATCTCACCGAGGAACAGGAGGCTGCGATCCATTCTTTCCTGTCCCATTTCCGCGCGGATTCCTCTCCTGTGGGGAAAGACCGTTCCATAAAAATCAACTTTCTGAAAATATGGAATATACTCCTGCCTCTATATGAATCGTTCAACAAAAGCCTGCGGGAGGACGATCTTGCCTATGAGGGGATGGTTTACCGCGAGGTAGCATCGCTGCCGGAGAGTGTGTGCGAGTCTCTCGGGGAAAGGAAATTCGTGTTCGTGGGGCTCAACGCGCTGAACGAGTGCGAAAAAAAACTGCTCAGACATCTCCGCGATGCCGGGAAGGCGGAATTCTGCTGGGACTGGTCGAGCGGGTGGATACGGAACCCGGAAAACCGGGCGTCGTTTTTTATGGAAGGGAATGTCAGGGAGTTTCCCCAGGCTTTCCGCCCGGATGCTGTGTCGGGACTGCCGGAAACCGAATTCAACATAGTGAGCGTGCCTTCTTCAATCGGGCAGGCGAAACAGCTTCCCTACATCCTGAACCGCCTCGGCATCAGCGGCGTGCGGGAGGACGGCGGTGCGACGGCCTTGTCAGGGGAGACCTCCGCCCCCGGGGCACCGGCCTCCGCCCCCGACCCGACCCTTGAATGCGCGATAG
>CAVEHG010000141.1:0-4017 GCA_963615405.1 bacterium
CAGCTACATCGAATCCATCCTTGCAGACATCGAGAAGGAGAAACAGGAGGAGAAGGAAGCGAAAGGAAATAATCCCTACGCCGATTTGTAGAGTTTTTTAGCCCCCCCCGCCACGACAAAGGAGCGGGACTGTGCATAAAGCATAAAGACTTAATAAACAACCAAATATATTAGTACGATGGATAGAGAACATCAGATCAAATTATTCGCCTGCAGAGCATCAAAAGATTTCGCTCTGAAAGTGGCAAAATGTCTAAATCTTGAACTTGGACAGTCAGAAACCGTTACATTCAGTGACGGAGAGTTCCAGCCGGCCTATCTGGAGAGTGTCCGAGGCGCGACTGTTTTCATCATCCAATCTACTTTCCCTCCTACAGACAACCTGATGGAACTGCTGCTTATGTGCGACGCCGCACGCAGAGCTTCCGCCTACAAAGTCGTTGCCGTTATGCCTTACTTCGGCTGGGCAAGACAGGACAGGAAGGACCGTCCGAGGGTTTCAATCGGCGCGAAACTCGTGGCGAACCTGCTTCACGCAGCCGGATGTGACAGAGTGATGACCTGCGACCTTCACGCCGACCAGATCCAGGGATTCTTCGATTTCCCTGTGGACCATCTCTACGCAAGTTCGATTTTCATCCCATACATCAAGTCCCTCAACATCGATAACCTCGCGATTGCCGCTCCTGATATGGGAGGCGCCAAGAGGGCTCTGGCATACGCAAAGCACCTTCAGTGCCCGGTTATCATCTGCCACAAGTCCCGTGCGAGAGCGAATGTGGTGGGTTCAATCACAGCAATCGGCGATGTGGCCGGAAAGAACGTCATCATCGTGGACGATATGATTGACACCGCAGGCACGCTCACCAAGGCGGCCAACGTGCTCAAGGAGATGGGAGCGCTGAGCGTAAGGGCTTGCGCAACTCACCCGGTTTTCTCAGGCGAGGCATACAAGAAAATCGCTGACAGCGCGCTTGAGGAGGTGATTGTTTCCGACACCATTCCGCTTTCACAGAAGGAGGAAGACGACAAGAGCAAGATTACGGTTTGCTCAATGACCAAGATTTTCGCTTCAGTCATCGACAAGGTGTATAACTACGAGCCGATAAGCACTTCCTTCATATACTAAGCCGCCCAAGCGGCGCATCTGCCGCTTAGTCGGACTGGTTTTTGCGGCGATGCACTTGGATAATTTATTATGAAAGTATTTCTCGCAGTTCTCATTATTCTGGCCTTCTGCTTTGTGGGCCTCGGGTTCAACATCATATTTCGAAAAAATGGACAATTCCCGGAGACGGAGATTTCCCGCAACAAGAATATGAAAAAACTCGGCATCCACTGCGTCAAGGAGGACGAGATGAGGATGCTGCGGGAGAAAGCTGGGAAGAATGGAGAGAAGAAAGAGTGGAGCTGCGAGGAGCTTGGATGCAGCGCCTGCTCAGGTTGCGAAATTAAGCCAAAGAATAAGTAAAAATTAGATACTTGCGAAAGTTAAGTAAGTAAAAAGCAGATTGCGGGCTTACGCATCATCCTGCACAAATCCTTAACGGATATAAAATTTTAGGTCATAATCCGGTCGTGAGACCGTATACATAGTCGTGAGATCATACTAAAAAACAGAAAAATTAAGGAAAATTATGGCACTTATAGCTATCGTAGGCCGTCCGAACGTGGGCAAATCAACGCTTTTCAACCGTCTGGTGGGGATGCGTCAGGCCATCGTCGACGAGACCGCCGGAGTCACGAGAGATCGTCACTACGGAAAATGTGAATGGTGCGGAACCGAATTTTCAGTCGTCGACACGGGCGGATACACCTCCAACTCCGACGATATCTTCGAGGAAGAAATCCGCAAACAGGTTGTACTCGCAGTCGAAGAGTCCGATCTCGTCCTCTTTATGGTCGAGGCGGCTTCCGGCATCACCGACTACGACGAGGAAATCGCCGCGATGCTGCGCAAAAGCGGCAAGAAGGTGGTTCTCGCCGTCAACAAGGTGGACTCCGGAGAGAAGGTCTATGACACCTACCAGTTCTACGGCCTCGGACTCGGCGAAGTATGGAGCATCTCGGCCGCCAACGGAGGCGGAACCGGAGACCTGCTGGACGAAATCGTAAGGCAGCTCCCGGATGATGCCACTGCGAACAACGATGCCCATCCGGAACTCCCCCACTTTGCAATTGTGGGCCGTCCGAACGTGGGCAAATCCTCGCTCACGAACGCCCTGCTCGGCACCGAGAGGAACATCGTAACCCCTATCGCCGGAACCACCCGCGATTCCATCGCCACCCTCTACAACAAGTTCGGGCACGAATTTATGCTCGTGGACACGGCCGGAATGCGCAAGAAGAACAAGGTTCACGAGGACCTGGAGTTCTACTCCGTGATGCGTTCCATCCGCGCCATCGAGCACTCCGACGTCTGCATCCTTATGGTGGACGCCTCTCTCGGAATCGAGGCCCAGGATATGAGCATCTTCAACCTCATCCAGCGCAACCGCAAGGGCTGTGTGCTGGTTGTGAACAAGTGGGACACCGTGGAGAAGGACAGCAACACGATGAAGCAGTACATCGAGGGCATCAAGGCGCGCATCGCTCCGAACAACGACATCCCGATTCTCTTCACTTCCGTAATCAACAAACAGAGGATTATGGATGTTCTCACAGCCGCGGAAAAGGTCTATGAGAACTACTCGAAGAAGATTCCGACTTCCCGCCTGAACGAGGTTCTTCTTCCGGAGATTCAGAATTATCCGCCGCCTGCCTGGAAGGGCAAGTACATCAAAATCAAGTACATAACCCAGCTCCCGACCCGCAGCCCGTCCTTCGCGTTCTTCTGCAACCTCCCGCAGTACATCAAGGACCCCTACAAGCGCTTCCTGGAGAACCGCCTAAGGGAGAACTTCGATTTCGAAGGCTGCCCGCTGCAGATATTCATCAGACAAAAATAAATAAAAAGAGGGTGTATTCTAAGACAATTCCAAGGAATACACCCTCTTTTACTTTACTTTGGTACTCTAAAGTATGTCAACTTCCTCTAAGGAATCAACTAGAGTCAGGAGCGGCTTTCCATCTATTTGAAAAGACCTTATCATTTCATTCGCATCTGGGAACACTTCAAGATTTATCCTAAAATCCTTATCAGAACGGGCGACGTACTCAGACGTAGAAAGGAAATAGAATTTTTTACCTTTATACGAAAAAGTCAAATCATATCCTTGGACCGCGAAGAAATAAAATAGAGCCTCCTGATTATTGGTTTTATAACCATGATATTTATCCCCAAACTTCACGAAGTCAGGTTTGAATTCAGAATTATACTGACACCCGTTCGTATCTTCTTGAATATAATCTCGATTCATCGTATTTAATCAATAAAATTTCTAACTTTTTCTAGAATAACCTTCAACTCAGGTGTAAGAGGTTTATGCTCTCCAACAGGCTTACCATCTCTCCATTCGTGATAATGGTCATTGAGGTTATGGTGAGGTGTTGTATGAATCTCCCACATTTTCTTTCCCTCGGGTCCATATTTGGCGATTTTACCAACATCCTTACCATCAGAACGTATCTCTGCATATATCCTATTCGCGGTATGACTTTCTTCAGGTAAACTATGAAAAGCTTCCATTGTTTTTACAATTTAGAAGTTTACCCTATCAATCACCATTTGTAGGATGGGTAATCCTATAAATGGTTCTCGGAAATCAGCGGTGACTTATTGATTTTATGCAAAAAAAATTATACTTTTGCACAACAATTTTAAAACCAAGTGGGGAGGTCGCACCCTCATCGCTTGAATCCTATGAGGCTTGTCTCTCCCAAAGGCAAGCCTCTTTTTTATTGTCTAACCTCTAACATTTTTTATATGCGCATAGATTTTTATTATTACCTACTTTACAAATGTACTAAAAAACACACAAAGCACAAAACAATAAACAAAATACATCCTCCCTATTCAATTTCCTTTGCAAGGCCGCCTTCGCCGGTTTCTTTATAGAGCGACGGAAGGTCCTTGCC
>CAVEHG010000142.1:0-4000 GCA_963615405.1 bacterium
GATGTTCTCTATGCTGGTGTAGTGCATTCCTCCGCTGCGGCGGGTCTCGGGGTTGAGGGTACTTTCGAACACGGCCCCGAAGATGGTCGGACTGATTTCGCTCCAGTCGAAGTCGTCGGAGGCGTTGCGAAGGATGAGTGTTGCTATTTTCTCATTGAAGAAAGGCACCTCTATGTCCTTTTCGGCGAAGAGTCCTCCGTTGCAGTAGGGGAAGGCCGCGAGGTAGGGCGGGGTGTAGGGGCTGCGTTTCTCGGGCGGGGTGTTGAGGATGTCGAAAAGTCTTAGAAGGGCCTCCCGCATTTCTCCCTCGCCGGGTCGGAAGCGGGCGAGGTAGTCGTGGAACATCCCCCTTTTGCCCCCGAATATCCCCGCATCCTCGGCATATAGACAGAACACGAGTCTGACGCAGAGGATGTTGAGGCTCCGGAGGGTCTCTGGCGATTCGGGGTGGACATACTGCTTTAGAAGTTCGTCGTAGATTTCCCCGATTATCTCTCCTGCCTTCAGCGACACCTCCATCTCCCTCTGAAGATGTTCGTTGCCCGTTTCCACGAGGAACTGGAGACGGTAGTACTCTTTGTCCAGATTTTCCAGTTCGATGACCTCCGGCTCTCCCTGCGGCCGCTCCATATCATAGACAAGAAACTCTCTGAAGTTGCACATCACCATCCATCTCGGTCTGAGGGAGTATCGGAGTTCTTTAGCATAGCGATCTGCCTGCTGAAAGGGTGTAAGGAGACTTCCATCTGACTGACGGGTGGGTTTACGGAGGTCCTTGTCAATGGATTTCTGCTCTATGAGAGTGTGGGTGCGCTCAATGTAGGCGTCGATGAAGCTGGTGTTGCTGAGTTTCACCCGATTTTCGAAGGAGATTACATCGTAGGGCCGTTCCACCCCGAGCACGCTCTGGAGCAGCTCAAGCCAGAAACTCTGGCTCTGGCCCTTTTCATATCCCTGCCCTTTCCACTTCTGTGCGAAGGCCTTTGCATTGATTTCCTGCTGATTTTTCGCCATAGGTCCATTGCAGAATTAAAAACACTCTACAAACTCAGCACCTCCTCAATGCTCAATCCGGTAATAGTTGCGACCAGTTCAGGGGGAAGACCGTTCTTCAGGGCATTTTGGGCGGTGTTTATAGTGCTTTCCCGCACTCCCTCTGTCTTGCCTTCTTCGCGGCCTTTCTCCATTCCTTCCGCTATTCCTTTCTCCATACCTTCCGCGTGCCCTTTGTCGTAGCCGTCATTATAGCCCTCGTTGAAGCTCTCTTCCACAGCGTATTCGCGCTGCGCGATTATGTCCCTCTCTTTCATAATACTCCGTTCGTAAAGCAGTTTTTTCTTTTCATTGAAGGCGGCGATGCGGCAGGCTTCGAGCAGGTTGTTGAAAAACGGCTTCCTGCGAATCTCATCCGGGATTTCGACAAACGAAACGCTGTGCCGGAAGATGTAGCAGAGCCAGTCCATTTCAGTTTTGCACTCTTCTTCGGTCTTGTCGAACCGCGCCAGTTCCACAAAGATAGCTGAAATTGTCGGAGGTGCAACCTCTCCGGTTCTTTTTTCTGTGAAAATATACTCGGAAACGAGATGTTCTCTGTCCCAGAGGGCTTTGTCCCTATGTTCAAGGTTATAGTTCAGAAAGCCAATGGAATAGACGTTACTGTCCACTCCCACTTCTTCATTCTTGCGTAAGCCTCTGTCCGACAGCATGCGGGCCATCCTTTCCGGACTTATCTGCGAAAATGCCGACATTGAGCCATACATTAGAAAAAAAGCGGTTGAATGTGCCTATGCGACGGCTGTTATTCTTACCCGCGACAGAAATTCGATTACTCCTGCATGGGTTCTGAAGAATTATCCGGCGGTAGAAAAAATCATCTATGCGCTTAGAAACAGCAATTGCGGGAATATGGACTGTGAGTATTGCTCTGCAGCTTTCAATCCGGGAAAGTCGCTGAAGAAGTGGTTCGGATATGATCAGTTCAGGACATTCAACAACGAACCTTTGCAGGAAAACGCAGTACGTGCGGCAATCAGCGGCGAGTCCCTGCTTGCGATTTTTCCTACGGGAGGCGGCAAATCTCTGACTTTCCAACTGCCGGCACTAGTCGCAGGCGAGACAGTGCGCGGGCTTACGATTGTGATTTCTCCTCTGCAATCCCTTATGAAGGATCAGGTTGAAAATCTTGAGAAAAAAGGCATATCCGATGCCGTCTATATAAACGGACTGCTTTCTCCTGTCGAAAGACGTGATGCTCTTGAAAGGGTGCGCAGCGGCGAGGCTTCTATGCTTTACATTGCTCCGGAGCAGTTGCGCTCGAAGACCATTGAAAAGATTCTGATGTCCCGGACAGTGTCACGCTTTGTCATCGACGAAGCTCATTGTTTCTCAGCCTGGGGACAGGATTTCAGAATAGAATATCTCCATATCGCCGATTTCATAAAGTCGCTTCAGGAAGCGAAAGGGCTCGAAAATCCGATTCCGGTATCGTGTTTCACCGCGACTGCCAAGCCCAAAGTTATCAGTGACATAACTGATTATTTCCAGGAAAATCTCGGTATTCGTCTGAAACGTTTCACCACTGATGCCACGCGGACAAATCTGCACTATACTGTGCTCCACCGCGCAACGAACGAAGAAAAATATCAGACTCTCCGGGACTTGCTTATGGACAGCGAGTGCCCGGCAATCGTTTATGTCACCAGAACAAAGGCGGCAGAAGATCTTGCCGGGAGGCTGGTACGTGACGGGCTTGACGCACGCGCTTTTCACGGCCAGATGGATACAAGGGTCAAGGTTCAGAATCAGGATGATTTCATAAATGACAGGGTGCGCATCATTGTCGCCACATCTGCCTTCGGAATGGGTGTGGACAAGAGCGATGTGGGACTTGTGGTGCATTACGAAATCTCGGATTCCCTTGAAAATTACATTCAGGAAGCCGGTCGTGCCGGTCGCGATGTGCATTCCGAGGCGAATTGCTATGTTTTGTATAATGACGACGACTTGAACCGCCATTTTATACTTTTGAATCAGACAAAGCTGACATTCAGTGAGATAAATCAGGTTTGGCGAGCGATCAAGGGTCTTACGCAAAAGCGCTCCATTGTCTGCATTTCTGCGCTTGAAGTGGCAAGGAAGGCCGGATGGGATGAGATACGCGATGTCGAGACCAAAGTCAAGAGCGCCGTGGCGGCTCTGGAAAATGCCGGATATGTCAAACGGGGTATGAACAGCCCGAGGATATTCGCGACGAGCATTGTGCCCGGGAATCTTGATGACGCCGCCGGAATAATAAATACCGATGACATGTTTGCGCCCGAAGAACGGCAGGATGCTGTGCGAATAATCAGATCCCTCATTTCTGAGAGAAGCAGGGCGAAGGCGGGAACAGCCGAGGCGGAGTCAAGGATCGACTACCTGTCCGACATGCTCGGAATTGAAACCGGAAAGGTAGTCCGTCTTGTGGAGAAGATGCAGCTTTGCGGAATTCTTGCAAAGGATGATGACATGACAGCATATCTTCGTCCGAACTTCGCGTCACGAATCGACGCGATGCTCTCCCTGGAGAACTTTTTAATCAGTTCCGTCGAAAGCGCCGGAGCCGGTCAATACGGTCTCAAAGATCTGAATGAAAACGCTTTGGCTGCAGGAATCTCTAAATCTACAGTCAAGGATATACGGACATTGCTTTTTTTCTGGACAATAAAGAATTATATTGAGAAACGGGCTTTTAACGATGAATATATATCCATAGTCCCGAACATTGAAATGCCTGCTCTCCGCGAAAAGTTCGAGATCAGGAGTTCGCTTTCGCATTTCATACTTGAACGTTTCCGTAATGTCGGAGTGCGTGAATATTCCTCTAATGAAATCAGAGTCCAGTTCTCGCTTGTCGGTCTGCTGGAGGATTTCAACAGGGAACTCGCAATCTTCAATAATGTCAAGGCTTCGCTTCAGGATGTGGAGGATACTCTTCTGTTTCTCTCGAAGTCCGGGATGA
>CAVEHG010000143.1:0-3927 GCA_963615405.1 bacterium
TTGAGCAGGTTGCAAGTGTAGGGACCACAGCTACATCGTGAGTTCTTCTCTTGTCACGCCTCTGTTTGGAGGCTTTTCGTTTCGGATGTGCCATATTGTTATATTTTTAATTATTTATTATCAAACAAGCCTTTCAGCGCGGCGAAGGGGCTCGCTGCAACGTCTTCGGCTGAACTCTCAGTGGACCGCGTCTGGGCGCAACCTTCATCCGGCCCGAAGCCGCAGAGATATTTGATCGCTTCGGGGTTGCATCCGCCGTCCACGTGATGACGCTGAAGCGGAAGGCTCAGACAGACATAGTCATAGACCGTCTGGCTGAGATCCAACTCCGTGTTGTCCTGAGAGAGATAGAGCACTTCCCGCTGTCCGTCCTGCTGGTTTTCAGAATCTTCCGCGCCCACTTTCACTTCAAGGAGGACTGTCCGGTCGATTCCCAGCGGAAGGTCTTCGAGACATCTGTCACAGGAAACCGTCACACTTCCCCTGAGGCTGAGGTCTATGCCGACATAGCTGCCGCTTTTCTCGACTGTGCCGCTGACTTCGACATCCGCATCAAGGATTTCCGAGTTGCCAAAACCTGCAAAGAACTCTTTGCCAATCCTTCCGCCGAAATTGCTTTTGCCGGAAGGCAATCCATTCAGAGCCACAAGTAAAAAGCTTTCCATATCACGGATTTATCGTTTATTTGAGCCCCCAAAAAGATTTGAGCCTGCAAAGATAGGAATAAATTTCCCCAAAATCAATTCTAATTGCAGAAAAAGTGGATGACTCTTGGGGCACCCCCGAACATATGCGATGAAACCGGCATCAGAACGCTACTCGTCGGCGGCAACATTGCCGTGACGCTTGCGTTCGGTCTCATCAAGGATTATCTTCCTAAGCCTCATGGATTTAGGCGTAACCTCAACAAGCTCATCCTCCTGAATGTATTCGAGAGCCTCCTCAAGAGAGAAGACGATCGGAGGAGGAAGCATAACTTTGTCGTCGCTTCCCGAAGCACGCATATTGGTGAGTTTCTTGGTTTTGCAGATATTGATGTTAAGGTCTCTCTCCCTTGTGTGCTCGCCCACGACCTGGCCGGCATAGATTTCCACGCCCGGATCTATGAAGAAGCGGCCCCTGTCCTGAAGCTTGTCCATTGAGTATGCCACAGAAACACCTGTCTCAAGAGAAACGAGCGAGCCGTTGGTACGGCGCTCGATTTCACCCTTGTACGGTTCATAATCCTTGAACCGGTGCGCCACGACAGCCTCTCCGGCAGTGGCTGTGAGCAGATTGCTGCGCAGTCCCATCAGACCCCTCGCCGGGATGTCGAACTCAAGATGGGTGCGGTCACCGCGGTTTTCCATATGGATAAGAGCGGCCTTGCGGCGCGTTGAAATCTCGATTGCCTTGCCCACATACTCCTCCGGAACATCGATGGTGAGGTTCTCGATAGGCTCGCACCTCTGTCCGTTGATGGTCTTGTCCAGAACCTTCGGCTGACCGACCTGAAGCTCGAATCCTTCGCGCCGCATCGTCTCTATGAGCACGGAAAGATGGAGCACTCCACGGCCATAAACTATGAACGAATCCGCGTTCGGACCCGGTTTCACCCTCAGCGCAAGGTTCTTCTCAAGCTCCTTCTCAAGTCTTTCCTTCAGATGGCGGGAAGTCACGAACTTGCCCTCACGCCCGAAGAACGGAGAGTTGTTGATGCAGAAGAGCATACTCATCGTAGGTTCGTCCACGGCGATCGGCGGGAGAGCCTCCGGATTTTCGAAGTCCGCGATCGTATCTCCGATTTCGAATCCGTCGATTCCCACAACGGCGCAGATGTCTCCGCACTGAACGCTCTCGACCTTGGTTTTCCCGAGGCCGGAAAATATCATCAGATCCTTGATTCTCTGTTTCTGGATTATGTCGTACCTCTTGCAGAGGCTTATGTTCATTCCTGCCTTGAGTTCTCCGCGGGTCACCCTTCCGATGGCGATGCGGCCGACATACGGAGAATATTCGAGCGAGGAAATCAGCATCTGAGGAGTTCCCTCCCTGACTTCAGGAGCCGGAACAGCCTCAAGAATGGTGTCGAGCAGCGGGGTGATGTCATTGGTCGGCTGCTTCCAGTCGTAGGACATCCAGCCCTGCTTTGCGCTGCCGTAGACGGTCTTGAAATCCAGCTGGTCGTCTGTCGCATTGAGCGCGCACATCAGGTCAAAAACCTCTTCCTGCACCTCGTCCGGACGACAGTTGAGCTTATCCACCTTGTTGATGACCACAACAGGCTTCTTCCCCATCTCGATGGCCTTCTGGAGTACGAAACGGGTCTGCGGCATACAGCCCTCGAATGCATCGACGAGCAGCAGCACGCCGTCCGCCATATTGAGCACACGCTCCACCTCTCCGCCGAAATCGCTATGCCCCGGAGTGTCTATAATGTTGATTTTCACCCCTTTGTAGGTCACGGAGACATTTTTCGCAAGAATTGTGATGCCTCTTTCCCGCTCAAGGTCGTTGTTGTCGAGAATCAGCTCTTCAAGATTTTCCTTCCCCCTGACCAGATTTGCCTGATAAATCATCCTGTCGACAAGCGTCGTCTTACCGTGATCGACGTGTGCGATGATTGCGATGTTCCTGATTTCCATAGTATTTCTTTACTGTCATAATTTCGGGGTGCAAAGGTATAAAAAAAAGAGGACGACCGAAAGTCTGTTCCTGACTTTTGAGATCATCCTCCCTTTTTGTGCGCGAGACCAGAGTCGAACTGGCACGCCATTGCTGGCACTACCTTCTGAGAGTAGCGCGTCTACCAATTTCGCCACCCGCGCTCAGAATGGAGTGCAAAGTTACAAAAACTTTTCATATTCCGCACGGACGGACCCGATTTGTGGGAAAATATTTTTTCGCGGTCAGAACTCGATGTCGACATCATAGCTGTATTCCCACGCGCCCACGGAGATTACAAGCCTGGTGCTCGCATAGTCAATCCTGACGACCAGATCCCTGAGATCAGGTTCCGTCCAGTCATATCCGCTCTGCCGGATGTAGTTCCCCAGCGCAAATGTCTTCAGAACTTCCGCGTCCCCGTACACGTCGAGCTGCAGGGAAGAGTCCGTCTGGCGGGGCAGCGTAATCACGCGCGACACTCCTCCGGAGCCGTCCGGCTGCCCTGCGAGATAGTGGCAGAACTCCCCGTTCCTCGGGCTGCCGGAAGCATCGTAGCCATCGACATTTCCATACACCCCGAGGTCGAAAGGATAATCCGCGCCGCCATCGTCATCGGTTATGACCGTAAGACGGCAATAGTTCTTGTACAGGCTGACCGTTTCCGTGCAGGTTTCGCAATCGGTGGAGACGGATGAGGAAAACATTCTCACCGGAGGGCAGTCGTCCCCGAAGGGTATCACCAGCCCGTCCTTTCCGACAAAGTCTGCCGCCTCACCTGACCACAGATTCACCCTCACTCCGGTTCTCGGGACCCGGACTTCATAGATATCCCCCACCTCCTCCAGATCAAGCGTGTCGGACAGGGCGAATCCGTCGTCCGAGGTCACGGAGAGCAGCAGCTTCCCCGTCCGGGCACTCTCCGGAGCAGAACTGAAATCCAGTCTGAGCAGACAGGGACAGCCGCGTCTGTCTTCCTTGATCGAACACGATGAGAACACGAAGGCAGGCAGCGCCAGAGCCAGCAGCATATTCCTTATGGCATTGAGATGAAACATTACAGCCTGAATTTTAAAACGGAGCCGATACCGGAACCGTCTGATTTGACTTTCTTATGTCGTCACTGTCTTATATCGCTACTGCCCTATATCGTCACTGAACCGACTTCCTCCGCAATCCACGGAGCCACAGTAATCGTAAAGGACGCACTGCCAAGGACTGTCTCCACATCAGGAGTTTCCGTTCCGAGACGGGTGAGTGTCAGTTCCCCTATAGTATAGACCG
>CAVEHG010000144.1:0-3926 GCA_963615405.1 bacterium
CTTTATGACCATCCCCGAGGCCTGCCGTCTTGTGCTTGAAGCTGCGGCGATGAGCCGGGGCAATCAGATTTTCGTCTTCGAGATGGGAGAGCCTGTGAAGATTGTGGATTTGGCCAGGCGTATGATTATTCTTTCCGGATACGAACCGGACAAGGACATTAAGATTGTCTTTACCGGCCTCCGTCCGGGAGAAAAACTCTATGAGGAGGTGCTCAGCAACGGGGAAAATACGGAACCTACGGATCACAAGAAAATCAAGATTGCAAAGGTTCGCGAGTATGAGTACAGGGAGGTGCTCGCAGCGTTCGCTGTCTTTGACAAGCTTTCCCGCAGCGGAGACAAAATGGCGACCGTACGCGCGATGAAACAGCTCGTTCCGGAGTTTAAGTCAAACAATTCGGAATTTGAGGCCCTGGACAGGGAACTGGAGACTTTGACCCAACCCGGGGGGGGTATATTAAACTCCATGTCTGCAGGTAATTGAGGCGCGTGGACTCTTCGGTCGGGAGGGGGAACGGGCACGGACTTAAAACGGGTCAGGGCAAAAAATGAAGTACATACGGTTCTATATACGGGAGATTTCTCATTTCGGGTGGACTTATGCCCTTGTTCTGTTCTGCCAGCTGGTTATGGTCGCCCTGTCCATCTCCTATGTTTGGCTCAGCAAGCGGATTGTCGATGTTTCGATTGCGCTGTTCAACGGCGGAGGCGGTGGGGACGGACATTCTCTTGCGGTCTATGCGTCCGCGTTCGTGGCTCTTGCGCTGCTGCGTCCGTCGGTTGTCGCCGTAAAGTCGTATTTCCAGTCAAAGATGGCCGTCAATATGTCCAACGGTCTGCGTCTGAGACTCTTCGACCGGCTTCTGCACCTTAAAAATGAAAATCTGAGAAAATATCATTCCGGGGATATGCTGAACCGCCTTCAGGTCGATGTGTCCTCGATTTCCTCGACATTCTGTTCGTCTGTCCCGGACCTTTTCTGGGCTGCAGTGCAGTTTCTCGCCGCATTCGCCTACCTTCTTCTGATTGATGCGCGTCTTGCCTGGATTCTCGTCCTGATTATCCCGATCGCCATTCTTGGCGGCCGCTACGTGATGTTCAAGGTTCGCTCTCTCACTCTCGACATCCGACGCAGCGATTCCGAGGTTCAGTCCCACATTCAGGAGTCAGTTCAGCACCTGACTCTGCTTCAGACACTTGAATACACGGATAACAGCAGTGAAAGTCTCGGCGAACTTCAGGCGGACAATTTTGACAAGAATATGAGACGGGCAAGGTTCAGCGTCGTCGCGCACACGCTCGTGGCATTCTCGTTCACGGTCGGATATGCGGTCGCCTTCCTCTGGGGAGCGTTCGGCATTGCGGCCGGAACGGTGACTTATGGCGTGATGACTGCGATTCTTCAGCTTGTGGGACAGGTGCAGCGGCCTCTTGTCCAGGCAAGTGACAGGCTCCCGTCACTGCTGCACTGCACCGCCTCCATCGACCGTCTGGAAGAAATCGCTAACCTGCCTTGCGAAAACGTTTCAGAGCGCCATTTTCTTGAGGGCGTGGCCGGTATCCGTCTCGACCGTCTTTCGTTCCGCTACCCTGACGGCAGTGAGGATGTTCTCTCGGACCTTTCCTTCGATTTCGCTCCAGGTTCAAGGACAGCGGTCGTCGGGCCGACCGGGATAGGGAAGAGCACGCTCATCCGTCTGATGCTATCCCTCCTCACTCCGACAGACGGTTCCGTCAGCATTTATTCCGCATCCGGAAGTTCACGCACATCCGGAGA
Source organism: bacterium (assembly GCA_963615405.1). Taxonomy (GTDB): domain Bacteria; phylum Bacteroidota; class Bacteroidia; order Bacteroidales; family UBA932; genus Cryptobacteroides. The sequence continues at coordinate 1,778 of CAVEHG010000144.1, forward strand.
TGGCTCCTCTGACATCGACTCGGAGTTTAAGGAATGTGGACCCGTTCTGATTCCAGTTTCTGAGGCGACCCGCTGCAACCTTGTGTATGTTCCTCAGGGCAACACTCTCTTCAGCGGCACTGTCCGCGAGAATCTTCAGATGGGCGATCCGCACGCCTCGGAACAGAGGATGGAGGATGTGCTCCGCATTGCGGCGGCGGACTTTGTCCTTGACCTTCCGAAGGGACTTGACACTCCTTGCTTCGAACAGGGCGGCGGACTTTCCGAGGGCCAGGCCCAGCGTATCGCCATAGCCCGTGCCCTTCTTCGCCCCGGCAGCATCCTTCTTCTTGACGAATTCAGTTCCGCCCTTGACAATGCCACCGAAGACCTCCTTCTCACCCGCCTCACTTCGGCTCTCCCTGACCGCACGATGATTTTCATCACCCACCGCGACCGCGTCATCGACTACTGCGATTCCGTCCTCCGGCTGTAAGCACGGGTTATTGCTGATTGCCGTACTCCGGAGCTTCAGACTCCGTGAGGTATTAATACAAAGGCTTCGCCTGTCAGATCATAGACCGTATAACCGTCCTTCCCTTCCCCGCCGCACAAAATTGGGGGGATGACTTTTTGGTCACCCCCCCCCAGGGAATTCGAGGAAATCCTTCTGGTTGAATAGAATATCTGCCATTTTAGCGGTATATGGCACCAAAATAATGCAGCTGACTTTGGGATACTGCCCAGGAAGATGTCCCTGCGTTTGACGTGGTCTTTATTTGTGTTGATGCCGTTAAAGAGACATTTGCACTACTTTCATATGTTACTGTTTTGGCAGTTCCCGTCACCTCCTTATCAAATATGGTATTACTGCCAACTGTTAGACTAGTCGTATTGGGATTCATTCGTGATGATGTGTATGAGGTAATTTTGTATAGAATTGTTGATTCAACGGTTGAGCCGCTCGGGATATGGAAGCCTTTGAATGTTACTATGCAGTTTGAACCATATCTCAAATAACCATCATGCCAGCCGCTTTTCCCTCCGGAAGTGCTCCAATCCCCACTAAAGTTTGATGCGGAATTTTTGTCCTTATTATACGGCAACCCGGTGATGTGCCGTGTGACGGAGGCGGACTTGGTGTAGGTGTTGCCGGCGATGTCGCTGTAGATTACAGTGGCTGTGATGGTTTTGGCGCCCCAGGATGTGTGCGAGGTCTCACCGACGGAGATTTTCCTGGAGGTTTCATTGCCGGAAGCGCTGATGCCCTCACCGGAGATCGTGAACGATTTGAAAGTCAGAAGAGCCGCAGGGATGCCTGAAGTGGAGAGAGTGTAGGTTGCCTCTCCGGAGCTCATCCACGAGTTGGACTTGCTGTTGGCGGTGGAGGCATTCTTGCTCACTCCGTCGGTTCCGACCCCATAGCTGTAAGTGGTCTGGAACCCTGAAACCGCTACATTAAGATTGACAGAGGCGGCTGTGAAGCTGCTCATCCTGAAGCTTTTGCCTCCGACGGAGGCCGCGCTGCTGCGGTACATTGTCTGTCCGTCCTTGCTGACTTTGAGCCAGAATCCGCCAGCCATCCCTGAAGGGAGGTTAACTACTGCCGTATATTCAGATGCATCGGCTTCGGCGTGGCTCACGAGCGAAATCCCGCTTATGGTCTTGCCTCCGGAGAACGATGTGCCGTCAAAAGATGCGATGGAGGCTGATTTCGCGCTGAAATCCACGGTGCAGGCTCCGAAGGTGGAGATGATCGGCATCCCGACCACACCTTCCGGAGCATCCAGTGTCGCAGAGAGCGTTATCGTGTTGTTCTCATCGCGTGAATAGTCGTTGTCAAAAGACAACAGCCAGGGCTTTCCGTTCTGCGCATAGACTGGGGCGTTGCTTTCAGCCGACCAGCACCCGTAATAGAGGTTTACCTTTTCGTCAGCTCCGACAGGTTTGCTGAATTCTCCCGCGAACCGGTTGTCTCCCTTGTATTCCATTGCAGCCACGCTTCCCTCCGAGGTCACGGCGTAGATTATGTCAGCGCTTTCAAACACATATTTTCTCGCCCCGTTTCCATCGTCGGCACCGATTGCCACCTTTGTTTCAGGAATTGTGAATGTGACTTTCTCTCCGGCAGGAATGATTTCAGGTTCTGTCGGCATCGCCTTGGTGCACG
>CAVEHG010000145.1:0-3917 GCA_963615405.1 bacterium
GACTTTGACCTTGCCATATACTCCGGCCTCTACGCGGCTTTCTTCTATATGAGGGAATGTTTCCCGGCGCTGAAGCAGACTCGCGGCAGCGTCATCAACTTCGCTTCCGGTGCAGGCCTTTTCGGCAAACTCGGACAGTCTTCCTACGCCGCCGCAAAAGAGGGCATCAGGGGACTTTCAAGAGTAGCTGCGGCGGAATGGGGCCCGGACGGAGTCAGAGTCAATGTCGTGTGCCCGCTCGCAATGACGGAGAGCCTTCAGGAGTGGAAGAAAAACTATCCTGAACTTTTTGAGAAGACCATCCAGGGCATCCCGCTTGGCCGTTTCGCCGACCCGGCTGACGACATCGGAAGGGTCTGCGTTTTCCTCGCCTCCGAAGATGCCCACTATGTTACCGGCGAGACCATCACCCTGCAGGGCGGCAGCGGCCTGCGGCCATAGGGTCAACCTGTGACCGATTGACCAGACGTGACTCTTCAGCGGGATGCGAATTTCCCAACAATCGCAAGGACATCATCGCCGAACCTCTCAAGCTTCTGCATTCCAACCCCGCTTACGGCGAGCAGTTCATCCCTGTTCCCGGGCAAAGCCTCCGCAATTCCGGCGAGAGTCTTGTCCGGGAACACGCAATATCCCGGCAGCCTGAGTTCCGAAGCCTTCGCATAGCGCCAGCGCTTCAATGCGCTAAGGACATCCGCACTGACGGCATTTGCGGCATCGGAGACATCGGTACCCGCAGTGGTCTTGATGAGATTGGGGGAAGCGGGATCACTGGCGGACTTCGCCGTGGTGTTGATTTTCTTTGCCCTGACAGGTGATTTCCGGGGCTCCGGGGCACTGCTGCGGTCATAGTCGAAATATTCATAGCCAACATTCACGGCGATGGCCTCGACATCCTGCGCGGTGCCGTTCAGATAGTCTTCGACAACGGAATCGGTAATGAATAGCCTCGGGGTCACTTTCTCTCTGAAAACTATCCCGTCAAGGCTTCTGCAGCGGCTGAGCGCAACATAGGCCTGCCCGGACGAGAAAGCGCCGTGGATGTCTATGACGGCCTTGTCGAAAGTCAGTCCCTGGCTTTTGTGCACGGTAATCGCCCAGGCCGGTTTCAGCGGGTACTGTTTAAACGAACCTTTGACTTCCGTTTCCACCTGTCCGTTTTCCGGATTGAACTTGTATCTGACACTTTCCCAGGTGGCAGGTTCCACATCAACAAGTCTCCCGGAGTCGTAAATACGCACTCTGACCTTTTTTTCATCGACAGACACCACCTCACCCAACGAACCGTTGACGAACCGCCTGTCGGAATCGTTCCTGACAAACATCACCTGCGCTCCGTTCTTCAGCAAAAGATGCTCGTTTGTCGGGAAAGAATCCTGCGAAAATCCAGATGACACCCGCGCGTCGAATGTGTAGGAAGGGGTATCCAGCCGGGACATCTCGTCCGAATTGATTTCATCGGCCTGCCTGTTGTGCGTGACAAGACGGATGTAATTGTCTCCCTGCTCCGGACGGAAATTCCATATATACCGGGAGTTAAGCTCCGTCACATCTTCATCCGTAAGCCTCCCGACTCTGGCTCTGTTAAGAATGTCAATGAATTTCTGCTCCGACTGCCGGTAAACTTTCTTCAGTTCTATGCGGTAATACTCGGAATTCCGCAGGGCGAGACTGTCGAAGAAATAATTTGTCACATATCGTTTTGACAGCAGTTCCGCCTCATCGTTCTTCGCAATCGGCGGAAGCTGCTGAAGGTCGCCTATCAGCAGCAGCTGGACTCCTCCGAAAGGCTCCCTCCGCCGGCGAATCCTCTGCAGTTCATCGTTGATGTGGTCGAGAAGGTCTGCCCTGACCATTGAAATCTCGTCAATGACAATCAGTTCGAGATTGCGGATAAGCTCAAGTTTCTGCCTGTTAAGGTGATAATTGGGCTCCGGCTCGTACACGCCCCTGACATAAGGCCCGAAACCGAACTGGAAGAACGAATGGATGGTCATTCCCCCCGCATTGACTGCCGCCACGCCCGTAGGGGCAAGGACTATATGCTTTTTCTTCGTGTATCGTCTGACATCACGAAGGAAAGTTGTCTTGCCTGTGCCCGCCTTTCCGGTCAGGAACAGGTTGGAGTGGGTCTTTTCGACAATGAAACGTGCAATGTCCAGTTCTCTGTTGTTTTCCATATGAGTTTATCAGTTTTCCGTCTTTGCAATCCGTTCTTTTGCAATCCGTTCTTTACATTACGTACTTCCGGGCCAACGCAGCTTTTATAATTCCGCGCATAATTCCGCGTTGTCAGCTAAAGGGCGACAGGAAGTGACTGTCAAATCACTCCGCTGCCAAGCATTTCCCCGTCTGAAGAATACCAGACGGCGAACTGTCCGGGAGTGATTCCCCTCTGCGGCTGGTCGAACAGGATGTAGAGTGCCTGCGGGCGCATCACAAGCGTGGCGTCCTGGAGCGGCTGGCGGTAGCGGATGCGCACGCGAAGCCGGCGCAGCTCTCCCGGAGTCATACGCAGATCTTCCCGAATCCAGTGAATCTCCTCCGCGGAAATCCTCAGGCAGCTGCGCGAAAGCCCTTTGTGGCGGTGCCCCTCCCCAACGTATATTACATTGTCGGCGACATCTGTCTCAATTACGAAAATCGAGTCGCTGTGACCGCCGATGTTAAGCCCCTTGCGCTGGCCGATGGTGTAGAACTGTGCGCCGTCGTGGGTTCCGACAATTTTCGCGAACGGATTTTCCTTCCAGCGGGTCTTCTTGACGTGCTTTTTTCCGCTGCGGTAAGTTTCGGTCTCGAAATGTATGTCGGAATAGTCGAGGCTGCGGCTGAGTTCACGGAATTCCTCATCGCCCAATGCCGCGACTTTCCTCATATCCCACGGGCACTTCCCAGCCCCGTCAGTTTCGCGAATTCCAGTTTCACCGACCTCATCGGCATTATCACCGCCCGCACAGTCCGGAATCACATTCGACTTGTCCCCGTTCACACGGTCCGGAGTCACATTCGCCTTGTCTTCGCTCACATAGTCCGAAATCATCTTCACCTCCCCCTCTGTCCCGTCAGGGAGAAGTGACGAAAGAATCCGTTTAATATTCTGATACTGAGCGTTCTGTTCATAATATGAGTCAAAAATTTCGACTACATTCCCCTCCTTCGGCTGCAGTTTCTGTTTGAGGAATGTCGGCAGGTTCACCTTTCCGACGAAGCATATTCCCTGGGAATCCTTCTTGTCCGCGGACGGCAAATCGGCCTCCCGGGCAATCCTTCGAACCTCTGGTTTGGTGATGTCACCGATCGGGAAAAGCGCGGTGGAGAGCTGTTCCTGTGTGAGTTGGCACAGGAAATAGCTCTGATCTTTGTTCGGATCCGTTCCCTCGAAGATTCTGTAAATCAAGTGACCGTCCGCGCCTGTGGTCACATCCTTGCGGCAATAGTGCCCCGTCGCCACCATATCAGCCCCGAGTTTTTTCGCTGTTTCCCAAAATGCGGCGAATTTTATCTCCCTGTTGCACAGAACATCCGGGTTCGGAGTACGGCCTTTCGCATATTCGTCGAACATATAGTCCACGACTTTTTTCCTATAGGTCTCGCTCAAATCGACGAAATAGAAGGGAATACCGATTTTACGCGCCACCATCTCCGCCACAAAACGGTCCTCTTCCCATTCGCACTCGCCGTGAAGGGTCGTCGACGCGTCGTGCCAGTTCTGCATAAACAGGCCGAACACGTCATACCCCTGTCTCTTCAGCAGAAGGGCGGCGACACTGGAGTCCACGCCTCCGGACAGTCCAACGCAAACTTTCATCTTCGAAAAATCAAGAAATCAAAACATTTTCATATATTTGCAGTGTTTGCAATATGACGGACAAGCATCCGTAAACGATCTGCACTATTTTTACTTTGCAATGCAAAGT
>CAVEHG010000146.1:0-3776 GCA_963615405.1 bacterium
GGGGAGCGACGCTTCAGGTCAGCCAGAGCGGCAATGTCTTCATTGTAAACAAAATTTTCGCCGTGAGCGGCAAGGGAAGCGGAACAGAGGAGATAGAAGTCTCCGTAGAGGACGGTGTGGAATGGGAGATTGTCGGGACGGATTGGGTTCGTGCGGAAAAGGAAGCCTCCCCCGTGAGCGCTGACGGAGTGACAAAGACAAGGGTTACTGTTTCCTGGGACGAAAACACCGGGGCCTCGCGCCTTTCTTCCGTGGGGCTTTGCCGGGCAGGCTCGGATGAACCAGACTCCCGCTTCAGCGTATTCCAGTTCGGGGATGAACTTTCCTACGATGAGAGCGGGGTAATCGTGCTCCCCGCGCGAGACTGCCCCGAGGTGAAAGTGACGGTGCCGGGGTCTTCGGTGAACGGGGTGGAACTTCCCGAATGGATTACATATACGGCTCAGAAAAATTCCGACAACACCGATACCTATTCTCTCTGCTTTGCCGACAATCCGAGCGACACCCGCTCAACTCGTACGGCCGGGATTACGCTTGATGTCGTCGACAAGGATGCCGACGTGACTCTTCCCGCAATGAGACAGGAGTATTACTCGGTTTACGGGATTACCTCCGCCGCCGGCTTCGCCCTTTTTGCCTCCGCCGTGAACTCCGGAGCTGACATCAGCGAATGGCAGCAGACGGACGGTAAGATTGTGCTTCTTAACAATATAGATATGTCGGGTCTTGACTCAGAGTGGACTTCGGCGGGAACGGAAGAGCATCCCTTTACCGGAATTTTCGATGGGAGATACCGTAAAATCCTCAATCTGAAGGCTTCAGAGCCGCTTTTTGGAGTCTGCGAGGGAGCAACGCTCTCGAATGTTGTCATCGACGCTTCGTCAGCTTTCTCCTTTGACGGAGATTATCTCACTCAGAAGATTCTCGCTCCGCTTGCCGCCTCTCTTTCCGACTGCACGGTGTCGGAGTGCGAGAACAATGCTTCCGTCTCGATTAGCGCCTCCTCGCTCAACGGTTCCACAGCCGTTTATGTCGCGGGGCTTGTGGGAAAGACAGTGGGAACGACGACGCTCTCACTCTGTACGAATAACGGCGCAGTTTCGGATGCCGCTGTTGCCCGCAACCACTACATCGGCGGTCTCGTCGCCCATAACTCCGGCTCTCTGAAGGACTTGCGCAACTGCGGAAAGCTCACAATTTCAGCCCTCAGGGTAGTGAACGGAGCGAATGATATGTCCCGCTACATCTCTATGGGAGGGATTGCCGGCTGGAACGCGGAGAATGGCTCCATTTCTCTCTGCACCAACGACGGAGTCCTGCTCTCCGAGTCTGATGTGAAGATTCAGCGCATCGGCGCTGTCGCAGGCTATCTTGAAGGCGCAGCTGTTTCCGGAAACAGGAATACGGGGAACGGGGTGTGCTCGATTGTCGGCGCCGCTACAGCCCAAAGGGGAGTGAGACAGCTTTATCTCGGAGGCCTTTACGGCGAGATTGGCTGCGATGCCACCTTGGATTTCTCCGCAGACGGCGATGTCTCCGCCGGCGCGCTCAATGTCTCCGAGTGGGAACTTTCGACCTCAAACAGCACCATTTTTGTCGGCGGTCTTGTGGGTCGCAGTTCAGGGGATGCCTGTTTGACTCTCAAGCACCCGAGAGCCACTTGCTCCATAACGCTCAATCTTAAGGGCAACAAGTTCGCATCTTATGCCCTCGGTGTGGGCGGAGTCATCGGCGGAGCCGGGATCTTTGAGGAAAGTACAGTTTCAGGTGGTCTTCTTTGTGTCGAGGATGCCTCGGCTGAAGGCTCGATAAGCCTCAGTTCTTCTTCAAGTTACACACTTCAGAATAAATACGCCGGTGTCGGCGGCATTGTCGGTCTGGTTTCGACTGGCGGAGCGAATCTGCTCCGCTGCTCCAACAGCGCGAAGATTGCGCAGAGCGAAAGCTGCGCGAGGTCGAACGGCTATGCCCAGCACGTCGGTGGCATTGTGGGAATCATTATGGGAGGCGACTCCAGCATCAAAGACTGCAGCAATACGGGAGAAATTGACAATGAGCACTACAACAACAATCCGTGGACGGGCAGCGGCCTTCAGTGCGGCTCTGCCGGGGGTATTCTCGGAGCATACGGCTACAACAACGCCTACGAAGGCACTCTGGTCGTCTCCTCCTGCACCAATGCCGCATCCGTGAAATCTTTTCGCGGAATGGCCGGCGGGGTCGCGGGTTATGTCCGCAGCGCCTCGCTCAGCGGCTGCAGCAACACAGGAACAATGGCGAACGGAAACCGTTCATACATCGGAGGCGTAATAGGAATCGCTGACAGCTCGACGATTCTCTCCTGCTCTGCTCTCTGTAATGTGGGTGGTGCATCGGCGGGAAGCGAAGTGCTCAGCGCAGGCGGTGTAGTCGGCATTCTCAACGGCTCGTCCACCTGCACTGACAGCTCATTCTTTGGGGACATAACAACTCTGACCCCTGACAAGGCGGGAGAGTCTGCCGGAAGCATAGCAGGTTCTTCTACATCGCTCGCAAGCATTTCCGGGTGTAAGAGCGGCGGAAGCGTTCTTGGAGCGGAAGTTACCCTCTCCAATTATTCCTCTTTAGTTTGCGGCGATGCAAATGCCACCGTCTCCTCCTGCACTCTGTGGAACGGAAAATAGCGCGGCGTATGAAAAAGATACTTGTATTTTTGCTTTTATTCTGCTCCCTGGCCTTTTCCTGCACCCCGGATACTTTCTCTGGCGAAACGGGCGAAAATGAAACGCCGGTTAACGCCAATGTCTCGGGAACAGTCTGCGACGAGACCTCCTCTCCTATGGCGGGGGTAGTCGTTTCGGACGGCTTTCAGAGCACTCGGACCGGCTCTGACGGGAAGTTCGCTATGGAGTGTGACCTTTCCCGCGTTAAATTCATATCAGTGGTTCAGCCATCCGGCTACAGGGTGACAACCGCCTCAGGAAAGCCGCAGTTCTACAAAAGGCTCGGGGAGGGCGATGCACAGAAAATCAACGGAGTCTATCAGCTCCGCTTCACTCTCAACAGAGTTAAAACATCCTCTCCGGATGCGTTTACGATGATTATCGCCGGCGACCCCCAACCGCGGGCATCCTCCGCGACATACGACAATTTCGCCTACCACTCCCTCGACTGCTGTCAGGATATGTGGAAGGACATCAGTGAATATACTTCATCCCTCAGCGGAGTCGAGGTCTATGGAATGATGCTTGGGGACATCGTGCACGAGAATATGTCCCTGTATTCAGATTACCTAAAGGGGATTGCAAAGATGGATTTCCCGTTTTATTCGGTAATCGGCAACCACGACAACAATCCCAACGCCTCAACGGACGATGGGGGAGCTGCGGATTTCGAGAAAAACCTCGGGCCGAGGAACTATTCCTTCAATGCTGGGCGATTCCACGTTGTGGTGCTGGACAATCTCATAATGAAGCTCAATTCCTCCGGGAAGCTCAAGGACTACGAACAGGGGCTGACTGACGAGGTGTGGGGGTGGCTTCAGAGCGATCTGAGGTATGTAGATTATTCCACTCCGCTTATTGTCTGCGCCCATTCCCCGATGTTTATGCTCTCCTCCGGCAGCGACCGGTCCGCCTCCTCCACGACCCGACACGGCGCCGACTATGCCCTGCTGCTTTCCAAATACAGTAAAGTTTATGCCTGGGCGGGACACGTGCACGATGCCTTCAATTATGTTTACGGCGCCTCCTCCAAATATCCGAACATAGAAGTACACACGGTCTCAAGGGCTACGG
>CAVEHG010000147.1:0-3739 GCA_963615405.1 bacterium
CGTTGGACTCACGGAAATCCTTGAGAATGCGTTCGAACTGTTCCTGAGGAATCACAGGATTCTTGAAAAAGCTGCCGGCAGAGCCGAGTTCAGACGGCTCGGGAAGTTTCTCCCGGCGGATTTCGGTCACAACTCCGCGAACGAGAGCGGGAGTCAGAGCTATCTCCGGACAAGCATCAGAATCAACATCAGAGACGAGTGCGTGCGTACCTTCTCCCTGCTTCTGCGCGGCTTCAACGGCAGCGCGGAGATGGCCATAGTCGAGATGCGGAGCCGGAACGGAAGAGAGGCGGAACACGACCGAAGTGACGGCATACAGGCCCTTCCAGGCGGTCTTGAAATTGGAGGCGCGGTAGCCGTAGCCGCAATCGGCATTTTTGAAAGTCACAGCCTTGCCAGTGGCAATCTCGATGCAGTTCACCCTGTCAATGACATCCTTAGCCTCAACCCCATAAGCGCCGACATTCTGAACGGCACTCGCTCCGACCTCGCCAGGGATGTGCGAGAGATTCTCAATCCCCCACAACCCGCGTTCGGCAGCCCAGGCGCAGAAATCGTCGAATACGACTCCCGCCCCGACCTCAACGAGAATCTCCGGATCAGAATCTCTGCCCATTGAGACATTTCCGGACAGGACACGGATGTCCTTCATCCCGGAATGCAGGACAGTACCCTGAAAATCTCCTGTGAACAGCAGGTTGCTTCCAGCACCGACAAACAGGAAAGGGCGCGGCAGGCGGTCGTCCCGCAGCAGTTCCCGCAGTTCGTCCACGCTTTCCCATCCGGCATACGCCGCAGCCCGCACCTTCATCCCGAAAGTGTTATCTATTTCCCTGTCATATTGTACCATAACTCTTACAGTTTGGCGGTTGTGAACCTTCCGGTTGTGAGGATTTAAATTATCGATGTCCAACGCCGCAATTCGCTTTTAAATAAATTTCTATGTAAAAGTTCAATAAAAAGATGAAGTGCAAGGCGGACGAGAAATTTAAACCGCAGCAACCTTCCGGTTGTGAGGATTTAAATTATCGATGTCCAACGCCGCAATTCGCTTTTAAATAAATTTCTATGTAAAAGTTCAATAAAAAGATGAAGTGCAAGGCGGACGAGAAATTTAAACCGCAGCAACCTTCCGGTTGTGAGGATTTAAATTATCGATGTCCAACGCCGCAATTCGCTTTTAAATAAATTTCTATGTAAAAGTTCAATAAAAAGATGAAGTGCAAGGCGGACGAGAAATTTAAACCGCAGCAACCTTCCGGTTGTGAGGATTTAAATTATCGATGTCCAACGCCGCAATTCGCTTTTAAATAAATTTCTATGTAAAAGTTCAATAAAAAGATGAAGTGCAAGGCGGACGAGAAATTTAAACCGCAGCAACCTTCCGGTTGTGAGGATTTAAATTATCGATGTCCAACGCCGCAATTCGCTTTTTAGTGAACTTTTTTTACCCGATGGTGGCACCGTTGGAGAGAATATCCTGCGGCTCAATAAACCTCATCACCCCATCCCCCTGGCGCGCCATCAGAATCATCCCCTTGGACTCGATGCCGCGAATCTTGCGCGGTGCAAGGTTCGCCAGTATACAGATCTGCTTCCCGAGCATATCCTCCGGGGAATAGTACTCCGCAATTCCGGAAACGATGGTGCGCTTGTCTATGCCCGTGTCAATCGTCAGCTTGAGCAGCTTGTCGGTCTTCGGCACGCGCTCAGCCTCAAGCACGGTCGCAGTGCGGATGTCCATCTTCTCGAAATCCTCGAAGCTGCACTCCGCCTTCTGAGGTTCAACCTTCGCGGCGGCCTCCTTCGCTGCAGCCTCGGCTGCGGCAGCCTCACGCTCCGCCCTGATGGCGTTAAGACGCGAAATCTGGGCGTCCACAACCTCATCCTCAATCTTTGAGAACAGAAGTTCAGCCTGCCCGAGATCGTGCCCGACAGGGAGTATGCGTCCTGAGACAAGGTCGCTCCAGGCAAGGGAAATCGGGAACTCACTGGAAACGAGACCGCCATTCTGAGCATCGCCTTCCGCAGAAACCGCAGCCGAGCCCACTGTATGGAGCGCGGCAGCCTCTGATGCCGTGAAGATGTTCTCTCCGAACGTTCCCTCCTCACCGGCGCGATGGTCGGTGCCTGCAACAATGCCCACCTTCAGAATCCTGCGGAGTTTCTCTGCGGAGAACGGAAGGAACGGCTCGAACACCACGGCAAGCGCCGCGCAAATCTGAAGGGAAACATTAAGAATGGATGCAGTCCTGTCCATATCAGTCTTCGCAACCTTCCACGGTTCGGTGTCAGTGAGGTACTTGTTGCCGAGCCGCGCAAGATTCATCGCCGCCTTGAGAGCCTCACGGAAGCGGTAGGTCTCGATATTGGACTGAATCTCCGAAGCAATCACCGGAATCTGCGCAAGCGTCTCCGCATCAATAGCCTCCGGTTTGAGGTCGGCAGGCACCTTGCCGCCGAAATATTTATGGGTGAGCACAACGGCGCGGTTCACGAAATTTCCGAAAATCGCCACAAGCTCACTGTTGTTCCTCGCCTGAAAGTCCTTCCACGAGAAATCATTGTCCTTCGTCTCCGGAGCGTTGGCGCAGAGCACATAGCGGAGCACGTCCTCCTGACCAGGGAACTGCTCCAGATACTCGTTCAGCCACACGGCCCATCCCCTCGAAGTCGAAATCTTGTCGCCCTCAAGGTTCAGGAACTCGTTCGCGGGAACATTGTCCGGAAGGATGTAGCCGCCGTGAGCCTTAAGCATGGACGGGAACACGATGCAATGGAACACGATGTTGTCCTTCCCTATGAAATGCACGAGTTTCGTGTCCTCCGACCTCCACCATTTCTCCCACGACTGTGGAAGAAGTTCCCTGGTGTTGGAGATATAGCCTATCGGAGCGTCAAACCAGACATAGAGAACCTTGCCGTCAGCGCCCTCCACCGGCACGGGAACGCCCCAGTCGAGGTCGCGGCTTACGGCTCTGGGCTGAAGCCCTCCGTCAATCCAACTTTTGCACTGTCCGTAAACATTGGTCTTCCACTCCCTGTGGCCGTCGAGAATCCACTCCGAAAGCCACTTTTCATACTCGTTCAGAGGCAGATACCAGTGCTTTGTCGGTTTCTTCACCAGCGGAGACCCGCTCAGGGAGGATTTCGGATTTATGAGTTCGTCCGGGCTGAGCGTCGCGCCGCATTTTTCGCACTGGTCACCATACGCCCCTTCAGCACCGCAGCGCGGGCAGGTACCCGTGATGTAACGGTCTGCAAGGAAAGTTTTAGCCTCCTCGTCATAATACTGTTCGCTTTCCCTGACGATGAACTTGCCCTCGTCGTAGAGTTTGCGGAAAAAGTCCGAAGCTGTCTTCTCGTGAACTTTGGAGGTCGTGCGGGAATAGATGTCGAAATTGATTCCGAGTCCCGCGAACGATGCCTTTATGAGAGAATGGTATCTGTCCACTATGGCCTGCGGGCTCACACCCTCCTTCTTCGCCTTGATCGTGATCGGAACGCCGTGCTCGTCAGATCCGCAAATGAAAAGAACATCCTGTCCCCTTAGCCTCTGATACCTTACATATATGTCCGCAGGGATATAAACCCCGGCGAGATGTCCGATGTGGACGGGACCGTTCGCGTAAGGAAGCGCACAGGTCACCAGCTGTCTTTTGTAATCCTTCTTTTCCATATCTTTACTTAAGTTTCGCATGTACCCTAATACGTTGGGGGTTCGTGGGTTACCCGTATT
>CAVEHG010000148.1:0-3700 GCA_963615405.1 bacterium
GGGAGACGATTACATCGTTGATGGATGCGACCGCAGAGTTGAGGGACTCGATTTTGTCCGTCTCGATTTTGTCCACACGTGCGGTTAGGTTTTCAAGGTCGGAGTTTTTTGCGCAGCCTGCAAGAAGCGCTGCTGTGGCGGCCACCGCGCCAAGAGCATAAAGGAAGCGTTTCATAATAATTCGATTATAGTTATAACTGTGTGTGATCCAGTATGGTGGAGAGCATCACCCGCGAAGTTAACATTTTTTTTTAAATTGCCCGGACCAATTCTTTCCTTTCAGACAGGAATGTATTATATTTGGTTTCTCTTTCGCGAAGACAGTCTTCCTGAAAGAGGAATTTCAAGACAGCTTCTTGATATGCCTGCAGACGGAAAATTCAAGGGAAGTCAGACGGAGGACGGTGCAGTCGTGTTCCGTGGGATTGTATATGCCCGGTACACCCGCTTCGGCCTGCCGGTAATCGTTGATTACGGGGTGTCTGAAGCGGATTGTGGCGTTTCTGCGAATACTGAAGTTCCAAGCGGGGAACGTCCGGCGGAGCACGATGCGACTCGCTACGGGTGCGTCTGCCCCCAGGATCTGTCCCATCTGATCGGACAGCTCGGCCCGGATTCGGGCCTGAAGATGCGCGAGGGGGAGCTTTGTCTATCGGTGACAGTCCCGTCGGTGACAGTCCCGTCGGTGACAGTCCCGTCGGTGACAGTGCCGTCGGTGACAGTGCCGCCGGAGAACCGCCTCGGATTGGACGATCCAGGTCCGTCTGAAAATCAGTCTGTGCCATCGGAAAACCATCCCGTGCCATCGGGGACGCCGTCGGGGCTGCCGGTGATGGTGTGGATTCACGGCGGGTCTTACCTTACAGGGGGAAGTGAAGACCATCGCTATGATGTCTCGGAACTGGCGGAGGCTGGGAAGGTCATAGTCGTGAAGATATCCTATCGTCTCGGGGCGGCGGGCTACCTGTGGGCGCCGGAGAAGGGAATTGTCAATCTCGGACTTGAAGACCAGAAAACGGCTTTGAAGTGGATTCTGAGACACATCTCGATGTTCGGGGGAGACCCGGACAATGTGACGGTCTGGGGACAGTCCGCTGGTGCGCATTCAGTGGCCGCCCTGATTGCTTCGGCGGATGATGTGGAACCTTTTACGAATGTTCCACGCTTCGGGAAAGAGAAGCTGTTCTGTCGCGCCATACTTCAGTCGCCGCCGCTAGGGGTGAAGATGCGCCGGCGCGATGCCGGGAAAATCCGTTCTCTCTTCCTGAAACGTCTCTCACAGCGAATGGCAGGGCAGACGGATTCGGAGGGGATGGAGGCGATGCTGAAAATTGCGGAGGCGGCACAGGTTGAAGATCTTATTGCCGTGCAGACCTCGATGAAAAGCAGGCATTTCGCGCTTCCCTTTATGCCGGTTCTTCCGGATGTGATGTCCATTCCGGCTGCAGGAGATGCCGGATCTGTGGCCGGCATTCCAGAATCGTACGTGGGGAATTCCGGCGCTCCCGAAAATCATGGGCGGGTGGGGACGGCGTTTGCTCCGCCTTTCCGTGTGCTGCTGTACTTCAACAGGGACGACGCATCCGTATATGCCCGGAAAATTCTCGGAGACAAACTCTACCGTACTCCGCTTGGGACCCTCCTTACGAAAATCATCACAGCCGTCGTTTTCTCCTTTCCAGTCAGGAAATACCTGAAGAAATTGAGAAAAAGAGGTGTGGAAGCGACTCTGTTCCGTTTTTCCTGGCACCCGAAAGGCAGCGCTCTCGGCTGCTGCCACAGCATAGAACTGCCGTTTCTGCTCGGCCACAGGGAGGACTGGTCCGGTGCCGAGATGCTTCAGGGCATCACAGAAGAAGAGTTTGATTATTATTCGGAGCGATTTAAAACCAGGTGGACAGAATTTGCCCGCTGCGGGGAATTTCCGAAGGAAATTTCTTGATTTGAAAGCAGAGCGGCAAAGAGTAATGGATGATGGGATACAATGCTTGCGGGGACTTTTGAACCGCTGCAACCTTTCGGTTGTGAGGATTCAAAAGTCCCCGCATAACGCAGAAGACCGCCGATATTACTCTTCGTCGTCGTCAGAAGGTTTCATAGTGTGATATACATTCTGCACGTCATCATCCTCCTCAATCTTCTCGATGAGCTTGTTGATTTCGATGCGCGCCTCCGGAGTGACTTCCACTAGTTCGCAGTTAGGGATGCGGGTGAACTCCGCTGAAATGAGTTCGTAGCCGTGATCCTCGATGTATTTCTGGATGGCGTTGAATGAGGTGTATTCGCCGTAGATGACGATTTCCTTCTCCTCGTCCTCGTTCTCCTCCTCAAAGACCTCATCGACTCCGAGGTCAATCAGTTCAAGTTCAAGCTCCTCAAGATCAATGGAATCGCTGCCTTTGATGCGGAACATCGACTTGTGGTCGAAAAGGTACTCTACGCTGCCCGAAGTTCCGAGTGAACCTCCGAATTTCGTGAAATAGGAGCGCACATTCGCCACCGTCCTGTTGTTGTTGTCTGTGGCGGCCTCCACGAGAACAGCGATTCCGTGAGCGGCGCGTCCTTCGAGCACAACTTCCTTGTAGTCAGCTTGATCCTTCTCCGAAGCCCTCTTGATTGCCCTTTCGATGTTCTCCTTAGGCATATTCTCGGACCTTGCGGTCTGCATAAGCGCGCGGAGACGCGGGTTTCCCGTCACATCGGGACCGCCCTGCTTTACTGCGATGGTGATTTCCTTACCGATTTTGGTGAAGGTCTTTGCCATATGCCCCCACCTCTTGAACTTTCTTTCCTTGCGGAACTCAAATGCTCTTCCCATATTTCAAAAGTATGTTTCTATTCTAAACTGCCCCCCCCCAAAAAAAGTCATCCTCCTGTTTGTGCGGAGGGGAAGGGGGGTGAATAAAAAGATGGGATACAAGGCTCTCGACGTCACGAAAACCGCGGCAACCTTCTGGTTGTGAGGATTTTCGTCAGGAGAGTAACGCTGTAGACCGCTTTTTATTCACCCCCTTCTGATTATTTGTTCTCAATCCTCGAGATGTATTTGTCGATCTCACGTCCCTCGATTGAGTTAGGATACTGATCCTTCACCTTTTTGTAGAGGGAAAGAGCCTTGTCGCTGTCTCCTGTCTTCTCGCATACTGCTGCGGCCTTCATAAGATAGCCTGCCGCAAAGACATTGTCCTTCTTCGCTGCGGCCTTCTCGAAGCATTCCACAGCTTTTCCATATTCCTGAAGACCAACATATGCATCTCCTTTGCAGGCAATCGCACGCGGAGCGAGGAAATCGTCGCCTCCCTTATACTTGTTGAGATATTCGATCGCATCCTCATAGTTCTTGAGCTTCAGTTCGCAGATTCCGGCGTAGAAATATACGGACTCACCGCCCTTTGCACCATACTGGTCGATAATCTGAACGAAGCCGAGGTTCTCGCCGTCGCCGTTGAGTGCGACGTCCCAGTTCTCCGCGTTGAAGTTTCTCTCTGCGATAACCACCTGAGACTTGGCCTCTTCGACTGCAGGCTGCCAGTAGAATTTGAAGAAGCACCACGAACCCGCAGCAAGAACCACCACGGCCGAAAGAATCCCGATGAGGAGTTTCTTGTTCCTGTTGAAGAATTCATCGGTTTTGGAAACTGCATTGACGACTGCCTCTGCACCTTCCGATTTTTTATTTACCTGTGACATTGTTATGATT
>CAVEHG010000149.1:0-3654 GCA_963615405.1 bacterium
GTCACCGGCTGCGAAGTCAGCGACATCTGCACCGATGAAAACGGGAAATTCATTGTAAGCACGGGAACCGGCACTTTCACATCCCGCAGCCTCATAATCACAACCGGAGGTCTCTCCTACCCCACCACAGGCTCAACCGGAGACGGCCTCAGATGGGCGGAGAAGTTTGGGCACAGGCTTGCAGCGCGTTTCCCGTCCCTCACTGCGATTGTGCCGGCCGGATACAAGACTGAGGGGATGAAGGAAGCGCACTCGGCCTCTCTTGAAGAGGCTGGAGTTTCCGGGAGCAGGGAATACAGCGGAATGAGAGGCCATATCGACCGCGCCGTGCCGCTGACCGGATGGGGAAGGCAGCTTGCGGGAATACAGCTCAAGAACATAAGGCTCACGATCGAGGCTGACGGGAG
Organism: bacterium; assembly: GCA_963615405.1. GTDB lineage: Bacteria > Bacteroidota > Bacteroidia > Bacteroidales > UBA932 > Cryptobacteroides. The sequence continues at coordinate 408 of CAVEHG010000149.1, forward strand.
CATCCTGGATTCTGAATTCGGGGATATGGATTTCACTGACGGAGGCATCGAAGGGCCGGTCGGTTTCCGTCTCAGCAGAAAAGCCGTAAAAGCGGTGCTCAACGGTTCCAAAGTGACCGCACACATCGACCTCAAGCCCGCCGTTGAAGCGGAGCAGCTGGAAAAGAGAATTGATGCACTTTGGCAGGAAATCACCTCTGACAGAAGGAGCTACACCCTCGTGCGCGGGCGTCAGACGTTGCGTCCCTACAGGGAGCGCTTCGAAGTGCTGCTGAACAAGCTGCTGCCCGGAGAACTTGTGCGCCCGTTCGCGTCATCGTTTCCGGGGCTTGACAGCCGGACCCTCGGCAAGGCGCTGAAAGACTGGAAGATGCCTATTGCCGGATATGTCGGCTACGAACGCTGCGTCGTCACCGCAGGAGGCGTGGCCCTCGAAGAGGTCAACAGAAAAGACCTGGAATCCAAACTGGTTCCAGGCCTTCACTTTGCCGGAGAGGTGCTTGACCTCGATGCGGACACCGGCGGCTATAATCTGCAGATCGCGTTCTGCACCGGTTTTCTTGCCGGCATGGCTGCGGGACGAAGGTCAGAATAACAGATCCGTCACCTGATTGAATACATTTTCCGCCGTAAAGCCGAGTTTCTCGTCAAGTACCTTGTACGGGGCCGAAAAGCCGAAACTTTCGAGCCCATAGACTGTGCCGTTTGAGCCGACGAGTCCCTGAAGGGTCACTGGCAGGCCTGCGGTGAGTCCGAACACATTGGCTCCCGCCGGGATGACCTCATCCTGATACTCCTCGCTCTGGCTGCGGAACAGTCCCTCGGAAGGAGCTGAAACTATACGGCAGCGTATGCCCTTTTCACGCAGAAGCGCTGCGCCGGCAATCAGCGTAGCCACTTCCGAACCTGATGCCACAAGAACGACCTCATTTCCGCCGAGGCCGTGGTCGTGAAGCCTGTCCGAACCGGCCACAATGTATGCCCCACGGGCAACCTGCTGATAATCATTATCTTCCGGAAGGCTCTTTATGTTCTGCCTTGACAGGATAAGAGCGGATGGAGTCTTCATATTCTCCATCGCGAGTTTCCACGCCTGAGTAGTTTCCTCTGAATCTGCAGGACGGAGCACGAGCATCGAGTTCCCCCCGTGATGGTTCTTGAGTTTCTCCATCAGCCGGATCTGCGCTTCCTGCTCCACCGGTTCGTGGGTCGGACCGTCCTCACCGACACGGAATGCGTCGTGAGACCAGATGAACTTCACCGGCACTTCCATAAGCGCCGCCATTCTCACGGCAGGCTTCATATAATCCGAGAATACGAAGAATGTCGCGCAGGCAGGAATCACGCCTCCGTGAAGCGCCATTCCTATGCAGCAGCAGGCCATCGTGAGTTCGGAAACGCCGGCCTGAAAGAATGCCCCCGAAAAATCCCCAGCCTTGAACGCGTGGGTCTTCTTGAGAAATCCGTCAGTCTTGTCGGAATTGGAGAGATCTGCGGAGGCGACAATCATATTCCCGACCTCGGTTGCAAGTGTCCCGAGAACCGTCGCGGACGCGCCGCGGGTGGAATCGTCCCTCTTCTGCTGAATTGTATTCCAGTCAAGTTCCGGAGCCTCTCCGGAGAACCATTTGGCTTTCTTTGCAGCAAGTTCCGGATTGGCGGCCGCCCACTGCGCCTCATCAGCCTTGCGTCCGGCGACAATCCCGAGCAGTTCCTCACGGCGTGCGGAATAAATTGCTTCAGTTTCCGGGAAAATCACGAAAGGCGCTTCAGGATCACCTCCGAGAGCCTTTATCGTATTGACATAGGCATCGCCCCCAAGAGGTGCGCCGTGGGTTGCGCAGCAGTTCTCGTAGCTTGAACCGTCAGCGCGGAGAGCCCCCTTGCCCATCACGGTGTTTCCGATGATGAGAGTAGGCTGTCCGACGACTTTCAACGCCTCATCGAGAGCCGCACGGATCTGGGCGACATCATTCCCGTCGATCTCGACCACGTGCCAGTTCCAGGCGCGGTATTTCGCCGCAACATCCTCATTGTCAACGACAGAGGTTTCAGTAGAGAGCTGGATTCGGTTGGAATCGTAGAACATGACAAGGTTGTCCAGTCCGAGAGTGCCGGCTATGCGGCCGGAGCCCTGGGAGATTTCCTCCTGGATGCCGCCGTCGGAAATGTAGGCATAAATCCTCTGCCCCATCACATCGCCGAGCCGCGCCTTTAGGAATTTCGCCGCGATTGCAGCGCCCACAGCGAAGGTGTGTCCCTGTCCGAGCGGACCGGAGGTATTCTCGATGCCCCTTTCCACACAGCGTTCAGGATGTCCGGGTGTGGGACTCCCCCACTGGCGGAATTGCGCGAGTTCGTCCATTGTGAACTTGCCGGTGAAGGCAAGAACGGAGTAGAGCATAGTGCTCATATGCCCAGGATCGAGGAAGAAACGGTCACGCCCCTCCCAGAACGGGTTTTCCGGATCATAGACAAGATACTCGGAAAAGAGCACGTTGATGAAGTCGGCACCGCCCATCGCGCCGCCCGGATGTCCGGACTTGGCCTTTTCAACCATAGAAGCCGCCAACACACGGATGTTGTCGGCGGCTCTATTCATATTCTTAATGTCGTTCATACTTGACATAGAAGTTAAGTTTCGTGTGGGTGCGAAACTTGATTAAAATGACAGCGCGATTGCAATGAAATCATCTGCCTTGAGCGCAGCGCCTCCGATGAGGCCGCCGTCAATGTCAGGCTGGGCGAAAAGTTCCTTAGCATTTGAAGGCTTGCAGCTTCCGCCGTAGAGGATTGTGATTTCATCAGCAAGCGCACCGAACTTTTCTGCGAGCACCTTGCGCACACAGGCGTGGATTTCCTCTGCCTGCTCAGCAGTGGCGGTCTTGCCGGTTCCGATTGCCCATACAGGCTCATAAGCCACGATCACCCTGGCCATTTCCTCGGCTGAAAGAGTGTAAAGCACGTTCTTCACCTGCTCGGTGACGACCTCGAAATGCTTTCCGGCCTCACGCTGCTCAAGATTCTCGCCGATGCAGAAAATCGGTGAAAGTCCCGCTGCAAGAGCGAGATGAATCTTCTCGACAAGTTTCGCGTCGGTTTCTCCGTAGTACTGACGGCGCTCGGAATGTCCGAGAATCGTGTATTCGCAGCCCACTGAGGCAAGCATATTCACTGCAACCTCTCCGGTGTAGGCGCCCTTCTCCCTGTCTGCGCAGTTCTGTGCAGACAGGCCGACAGCCGTACC
>CAVEHG010000150.1:0-1623 GCA_963615405.1 bacterium
TGCGTATTTTGAGGATACCTGAGGACTATTCTGGCTTATAGTCAACGCCTTTGAATGTCCCCCTCACTTCGTCCACGAGGCTGCGGAAACGCTCCCGTCCCTGTTTCTCGTCCAGGACGAACCAGCGGGCCGCCACCTGCATCTTCACGATGAAGGCAAGAACCGCGTCGATGTCGAACCAGTCGAAGACCGTGAGCGATGACACCTTGTCCCAGACGAGGTCGTCCAAAGCCCTTTCCCTTGAGAGAAGATCTTCCCCCTTCAGAATGGCATCCACAGTCCCGGCCTCCTCGAAGACAATCTCCTGTCCTTCTCCGTCCTTGTTCAGAAGTGTCATCACATCCTTCTGTGCGGGCCTTCCGAGCGCCTTGTTGAGGTGGCGCACTTTCGCGTTGCGAAGGCACAGGTCGAAGCGGAAATACTCCCGGATGAAACGGTTGCGGTGCTTCAGCGCCTCTGCGTAGAAGTCTGTCGTGAGGTTTTCCTCCTCATACCCCTTCAGAAGGAAGTCCACAAGGGCGTTGTCCCTGGCATCGAGCTGTTCGCGAATCTCTCCTATGAACTCCCGGGGAGTCTTGTCCGAGAAAGAAAACGAACTGTCAACGACAGGAAGTCCCGCGATTATGTATTCGTAATTTTTCATATTGTCTGTTCGCTTTGGACAGCGTGGCTCCCGGTTATCCGAACAATATCTTCTTCGTTGCCGGACGCAGGTATTCGCCGATGATTGCGTTGAACGCCTCGTCGGTGAAGTTGATGAAGTAGCCCCCGTCCTTCGGTCCGATGGTGAATCCGCCGCCGATTTTCTTTGAGAAGCTGACGCTGACCTCTTTTCCGAGAGTCTTTCCGATTTCGTTCTTCACGTAGTTCTCAAGATTTCCCTTCACGCTTTCCCCAAGGCAAAGTTCGATTCCGCAGTCCTTGCCCTCGGCGAATGCCTTCACAGCCTCGGAAATAAGTGCTTTGACGAATTCGGTGTCCTCAAGGGCTGTCTTGACCTTTGCGTCAACTGCGTTGGCGACGATGAGGCCTTCGATTGCCTGACGGGTCTTCGAGATGCTTTCGCGGGATGCAAGAGCAATGTCGCCCTCGGTTTTGGTCTTGAGCTGTGCGGCCTGTTTCTGAGCCTCCGCTATGATGGCTTCAGCCTTTTTGGTGGCCTCCGCCACGATGGCGTCAGCGTCCGCGTGAGCCTTGGCAAGCACTGCCTCGCCTTCGGCCTTTCCCTTCGACAGTCCCTCGTTGTAGAGTTTGTCTGTCAGTTCCTGCAATTTGTTCTGCATTGTATTTTTTGTTTTATAATTTATATTTATCCGATTCGTACTATGACGGCCCCCTCGGGTACGGAATCGCCCTTCGCGGCGCAGACAGCAGTGACTGTCCCGCTTGCCGTGGCTTCAATTTCGTTTTCCATCTTCATCGCTTCCAGTACCGCCACACATTCTCCGGCCTTGATACTCTGTCCCACAGAGACTTGTATCTCCACTATGACACCCGGAAGGGGAGAGGTGACCTCCGCTTCGCCTGAAGTCTTACTGCTTGAGACGGGTGACGCCTTTGCGTCGCATGCAGCAGCACTTTCGCCTGTAGTCGTGCCTTTTGCGGAAACGCTCCCTGCCGCGC
>CAVEHG010000150.1:1633-3650 GCA_963615405.1 bacterium
GTTTGTCTCCACCCTGTACTCTTCACCGTTCACGCTGACGACCGCTTCGCCCGCCGTCACAGAGCCGACCTCCACTTCGAAGTCCTTCCCGTTAATCCTGAAACTGTATTTTTCCATACTGAATTGCCTTCTCTTGTCGTTACATATTCCCGCAGGATGCAGAGACACGCCGCCGCTTAAGCGAGGTAAACCACATCCCCTGAGCGCCGCTTGCGCCGTATCGTAATCACATAACTCTCCCGGTCGTGAACCGACGATCCCGTGTGAAGCGAGAGCGCCATTGCAATCGCAGCAACGGTCTCTCCGTCAATGCCTTCCGCGTTTGCTCCGTTATATGTGAACTTCTCTTTCATATCTACATCGGCAGATTGTCGTGTTTCCTCCGAGGATTCTCCACCTTCTTCCCTTCCAGCTGCACAAGCGCCCGGATCAGCCTGAACCGTGTGTTCGCCGGCTCGATCACGTCATCGATATACCCGTAGGACGCTGCATAGTACGGATTGCAGAAAAGGTCGTCATACTCCTTCTTCTTCTCTTCCTTCAGCGCCTTCTTCGCCTCGGGGTCTTCCGTCGCCTTCAGATCTCTGGAGTAGAGAATCTCCACCGCCCCGTCGGCTCCCATCACCGCGATGTTCGCGCTTGGCCAGGCATAGTTCACGTCTCCGCGCAACTGCTTGCAACTCATTACGATGTGCGCCCCTCCGTAGCTTTTGCGAAGGGTGACCGTGACTTTCGGCACAGTGGCCTCGCCGTATGCGTAGAGGAGTTTCGCCCCGTTGTCGATTATGCCGCCGTACTCCTGCTGCGTGCCGCAGAGGAAGCCCGGCACATCCACGAGTGTCACCAGCGGGATGTTGAACGCGTCGCAGAAACGGACAAAGCGCGCCGCCTTTCTGGATGCGTTGATGTCAAGCACTCCGGCGAGCACCTTCGGCTGATTGGCGACGATTCCCACCGACTTGCCGCCCAGATGCGCGAACCCTATGATTATGTTCTTCGCCCAGCTGCCGTGCACTTCCAGGAACTGTCCGTCATCCACGATTGTGGATATGACCCCGTACATATCGTAAGGCTTGTTCGGATTGTCCGGAATTATGTCGTTGAGGGAGTAGTCCACCCTGTTATATGGGTCGGAGGTCGGCCTTTCCGGCGGATTTTCCTGATTGTTCGAAGGAATATAACTCAAAATATCCCTGATTATGCGGATGCCTTCCTGTTCGCTTGCGGCGGCAAAATGTGCCACTCCGCTTTTTGTTGCGTGAACCCTTGCGCCTCCGAGTTCTTCCTGGGTGACCACTTCGCCCGTCACGCTCTTCACCACTGCCGGTCCCGTGAGAAACATATAGGAAGTATCCTGAGTCATTATGTTGAAGTCCGTCAGGGCAGGGGAATAGACCGCACCGCCCGCACAAGGCCCGAAAATTCCTGAAATCTGCGGAATTACGCCGGAAGAAAGTATGTTGCGTTCGAAAATTTCGCCATATCCCGCGAGCGCCGAAACGCCTTCCTGAATCCTCGCTCCGCCCGAGTCGTTGAGGCCTATACACGGAGCGCCGCTGCGGAGAGCCATATCCATCACCTTGCAGATTTTCGCCGCCATCGTCTCCGAAAGGGATCCTCCGCTCACCGTGAAATCCTGTGCGAACACGAAAACCACCCTTCCGTCAACGGTTCCCTGACCCGTCACCACTCCGTCGCCGTCAAAATGAGCCTTGTCCATTCCGAAATTATGGCAGCGGTGGTGCACGAACATATCATATTCTTCGAAGCTTCCCTCGTCCAAAAGCAGCGCAATCCTCTCCCTTGCGGTGAGTTTGCCCTTGGAGTGCTGTGCGTCTATCCGCGCCTGTCCGCCGCCGAGTCTCGCGACCCTCCGCTTCTCAACGAGTTCTTTGATTTTCTCTGTCTGTATGCTCATATCAGGACTTAACCGGTGGTTATATAAAATGATTCTATATACAATATAGTATATGCGGCGAATTCGATTCCGGGAATTACAAATTCTCCAAATAAACTG
>CAVEHG010000151.1:0-3648 GCA_963615405.1 bacterium
ATACGGGTACACCGCGAAAGTTCAATAACAGGGTGCATCCGATGCAACTTTTTAACGCATATGGAAAGCAATTATGAAAATGTCTGCCTATGTGCTCTGAACACAATCTTCGGGTATGAGCCGCGAGTCGCCGGGGCTCTTCTGGAGAGTCTTGGGAGCGCCGCCGCCGTGTTTGCGATGACGGAGAGCGAGAAGGACAGCGTATTCGGACCGTACAGCAAGTACCGCGGCCGGATTTGCGCGGAAGAACTCGACAGAGCGGAGGCGGTGCTGCGCGATGTCCGCAAGGCGGGCGGGGACTTTGTCGGGAAGACATCAGATAATTATCCGGAGAGGCTCCGGCACTGCGAAGATGCCCCTGTGGGAATATTCGTCCGCGGCGGCAGTCCCCTGAAGGAGATTTTCGGGGGCGGGCATTATGTGGCGGTGGTAGGTACGAGGGAAATCACCCCTTATGGGGAGCAGTGGTGCAGGGATATGGTGCGGACATTGGCGGAATCCGGTGCCGCGCCGTGCATCGTGAGCGGGCTGGCATACGGAACCGACATCGTGGCGCACAAGGCCGCAGTAGAGTTCGGGCTGCCCACCGTGGCTGTGATGGCCACCGGTCTCGACACAGTCTATCCCTCCCGTCACCGGGATTTCGCGGAACGGATTGCGGGGATTCCCGGCTGTGCCCTTGTGACGGACTATCCGCCCGGGACAGCTCCCGTTGCCGTGAACTTCATACGCCGGAACAGAATAATCGCCGGGTTGAGTGACAGCGTGATTCTCGTGGAATCGGCGGTGAAGGGAGGCGGAATGATAACCTGCCGCATGGCGTTTTCCTACGACAGGTCGGTGTTCGCATTGCCGGGACGCGATGACGACATCCGTTCCCGGGGATGCAACCGTCTTATAAGAGAGGGAATAGCGGAAATAGTAGATTCCCTCGACGGATTTGCCGTTCGGCTCGGACTCTGTGACGTGGGAGCCGGAGACCGCGCCGGAGGGAATGCCGGGACTGGCACCGGAGGAAATGTCTGCAAGGGCGGCGGGACCGGCCAGGGTGCGCTGATGCAGCACGGCGCTTCCGGTAGCGCCTCCGGGAACGACTTCCGCGGAAGGATAAACGCCCGTTATTCCAGGATGCTTCCCGGCGAAAAAATTTCCGCGATGACCGACATTCTTCTGAAAATCAGGGATAAACGGGGGATCGACATCGAATCGCTGTGTGTGGAGACCGGCCTGCCGTACAAAAATGTGTCAGAACTTACCTCGCTCCTCGAGAGCGACGGAATGATAAGCATCGATCTTCTCTGCCGCTGCACGATAAGAGGGGGGTGACTAAAAAGCGGTCTACTGCGCAGTAAGTTCCTGAAGTGCGGGATATTCAAAACAGATTCGTACCTTTGCGGGCAATTATGCTGAAATTTATCGACACACATTCACATCTTTACGACGCTGCTTACGAGGGGGACGGAGCGGGGGCGGTCCGCCGGGCCGTTGAGGCCGGAGTCACCAAAATCGTGATGCCTGACACGGACAGTTCCGTGCGGGAAGCGATGTTTGCCCTGTGCGACAAATTTCCTGGAGTCGCGTTCCCGTGCCTCGGACTTCATCCCACGGAATTCGGGGATGACTGGAATGAGGAAATCGATTCCCTCCGCGGATTTGTCGGCAGGAAAATCGTTGCCGTGGGGGAAATAGGCATTGACCTGCACTGGCGGAGCGACAATCTGGAGGATCAGGCGGAAGTTTTCCGCATCCAGCTGGAACTGGCCCTGGAACTGGGGCTTCCGGTCATTATACACAACCGGGAGGCGACGGCCCAGGTGTTCAAAGTGCTCGAAGACTTCCGGGGAAGGGGATTGCGCGGAGTTTTCCACGCCTACAGCGGCAGTGCGGAGACTTTCCGTGAGCTTGACCGTTACGGGGACTGGTCTGTGGGCATCGGGGGCGTACTGACGTTCAAAAAAGCCTCGATAGCCGAGACTGTGAAATATATACCGCTAGAACGCATAGTCCTTGAAACGGACGCTCCGTATCTGACCCCGGCACCATACCGCGGCACACGGAACGAAAGTTCATATATCCCGGTCATCGCCGGAAAACTTGCCGAAATCAAGGAAATATCTGTCGGTGAGGTTGCGGCTGTGACGACGGCGAATGCCGAAAAACTTTTTGGAATATGAAAACCGACAAATCGTCCATACTCATAATATATACGGGCGGAACCATAGGGATGAAATCCGACCCCTCCGACGGCACTCTCAAGCCGTTCAATTTCAGTCAGATCCTGGACGAAGTTCCTGAACTCGCGAAATTCGCCTGCCGGATTGACTCCCATTCGTTCAGTCCGATAATCGACTCGTCCGACGTGGAGCCATCGATGTGGCTGACGCTCGTGGAACTGATTGAAAGCAAGTATGATGAATATGACGGATTCGTGGTGCTTCACGGAACGGACACTATGTCCTATTCCGCCTCGGCAGTGAGCTTTATGATCGAGGGGCTGACGAAGCCGGTGGTTTTTACCGGGAGCCAGCTTCCGATAGGGACTCCGCGCACTGACGGGAAAGAGAATCTGATTTCTGCGGTGGAGATTGCCTCGGCGAAGGATTCAGACGGGAATGCGCTTGTTCCCGAGGTCTGCATCTGTTTCGACAACCTTCTTATGCGCGGAAACCGCACGACCAAGATGAGCTCGGACAATTTCAAGGCGTTCAGCAGCGAGAACCTTCCTCCGCTTGCCGAGGCCGGAATCAGCATACGTTACAACACTTCCCTCATCCTTCGGCCCGGGGGTTGGAACCTGCGGCCGGTGTTCCACAAAAAGCTTGACACCAGGGTCTCAATCCTGAAGATCCATCCGGGAATCACGGAGGAGGTCGTGCGGAACATTCTCTGCGGGGCCGGCACCCGCGCGGTGGTGATAGAGACTTACGGTTCCGGGAACGCCCCTTCCGCGGAATGGTTTCTCTCGCTCGTGAGAGAAGCGCACGATATGGGGAAGATTCTTCTGAATGTCACCCAGTGTCCATCCGGCTCGGTCAATATGGATATCTATGCGACGGGGAAATCTCTCAAGAAGGCGGGGGTTCTCAACGGATATGACAGCACCACGGAGAGCGCTCTGGCCAAACTGTTCGTGCTTCTGGGCGAAAACTCGGACAATCAGACAGTGGAGAGGAAACTGGAGAGGAATCTCAGGGGGGAAATCACGGTTTCATCCTGTTGAGGGAATCGTATCCTGAGTCTCCTCCAGGCGGGACTCCCGCAATAGTTTGCGTTCAAATATCCCCGCAAATATTTTTTTGTATGATTTTTTATTGCTAGATTGCACCGATTTTCAGGTTCCGGCAGCGCGTCGGGTGTGCGTTCCCGCCTGAGAATGAAGATTTTTTACGGAAAAACAAACAATTTAATAGTATTAATTATCAAAAAACGTTATGAAAAAAGTTTTAATGTTTTTGGCAGCTATTGGCTTGATGGCCTTTTCTGCACAGTTCGCATCAGCTCAGGACACGGCAGCTGAAGCTGCAACCACGGAGGAAGTGGCCGCTGCTCCTTCAGAAGCCAAGTCTCTTGCAGAATTGACGGCAGCTAAAGAGGAAGTTCCTCTTCACCAGGCTCTTAAGACAAAGTTCATCGAGGGTGGCCCTGCAT
>CAVEHG010000152.1:0-3640 GCA_963615405.1 bacterium
CGCTTCGTGGACGACAGTCCAAAGGCTCGCGAAAGAAGACCCGAACATCAGGGGGATATCTTTCCGGCGCAATTACGGCAAATCTGCCGCCCTCTACTGCGGATTCAAGGCTGCCGTGGGGAATGTTGTCGTCACTATGGATGCGGATATGCAGGACTCGCCGGAGGAAATCCCGGAGATGTACAGGATGATAACGGAAGAGGGTTGGGACATCGTTTCGGGCTGGAAGCAGCACCGGCAGGACAACCGGCTGACCAAGAACCTTCCGTCCAAACTCTACAACGCCACTGCGCGGAAAATCACCGGGATCAAGCTCCACGACATGAACTGCGGGCTGAAGGCCTACCGGAACGAGGTGGTGAAGAATATCGAGGTTTACGGCGAAATGCACCGCTACATCCCCTATCTCGCGAAAAACGCCGGCTACACCCGCATAACCGAGAAGCCCGTGCACCATCAGAAGAGGAAATACGGCAAGAGCAAATTCGGGCTGAACAGGTTCGTGAACGGCTTCCTCGATCTGCTTTCGCTCTGGTTTCTCGGAACTTTCGGAAAAAAGCCGATGCACTTTTTCGGATTCACCGGACTCGCCACCTTCTTTGTCGGCGGGGTGATCGCCCTCTGGGTTATAATCGAAAAACTTGTCCAGCAGGCGCATCGCGAGGTGTTCCGCCCAGTCACCGACCAGCCGCTGTTCTATCTCGCGCTCGTCGCGCTTGTGGTCGGCATTCAGATGTTTCTCGCCGGTTTCGTCTGCGAGATGATTTCCCGCAGCAGTTCCGAACGCAACAGCTACAATATTCGGGAAAAGTTCTAAAAAAATTCCTACCTTTGTCCGCTTGTTTGGAAATCAGGCAGGCATTGAATAATCAAGTGCCGTGTTTGTAGACGGCGAAGTTAAATCCGGAATCGGCTGCAGCTTCTTTTGTATTGAAGCGCAACGGTTCCAAAATCTGTAAGATTATGATAGACATTACATTTCCCGACGGCAGCGTGAAGTCCTTTGAGAAAGGCGTTACCGGTTATCAGATTGCCGAAGGCATCAGCCCGAGGCTCGCGTCAGAAGTTCTGGCGATGACAGTGAAGACTGCGGATGACGACGCGGTTGGGAAGGGTAGGTTATATGACCTCGACCGTCCGATAGACGAAAACTGCGCGGTCACTTTCCACAAATGGGGCGACGAAGAGGCTAAGCACGTGTTCTGGCACTCAACCTCGCACCTTCTCGCGCAGGCTCTCGAAGCTCTCTACCCGGGAGTGAAGTTCGGAATAGGCCCTGCGATCGAGAACGGATTCTACTATGACGTCGATCTTCAGGGACGGCAGATTGCCGAATCCGACCTCAAGGCAATCGAGGACAAGATGATGGAGTTCGCCCGCACAAAGGAACCGTTCGTGAGAAAGGAGGTTTCAAAGGCCGACGCACTCAAGGCGTTCACCGAGAAGGGCGACGAGTACAAGGTTGAACTCATCGGAGAACTTGAGGACGGGCACATTTCCTTCTACACCAACGGAAGTTTCACCGATCTCTGCCGCGGCCCGCATCTGCGCGACACCTCTGTCATCAAGGCAGTGAAACTCACCGCTATAGCCGGAGCGTACTGGCGCGGAGACCAGGAGCGTCAGCAGCTCACCCGAATCTACGGAATCTCATTCCCGAAGAAGTCGATGCTTGACGAATATCTCGCCCTTATGGAAGAGGCCAAGAAGCGTGACCACAGGAAGATAGGAAAGGAAATGGAGCTTTTCACATTCTCACCGAAGGTCGGAATGGGACTGCCTCTGTGGCTGCCGAAAGGTGCGGATCTCCGCTCGCGTCTGGAAGAGTTCCTGAAGAAGATCCAGAAGTCATACGGTTATCTTCCGGTCATCACGCCGCACATCGGAAACAAGGACCTCTATGTAACTTCCGGCCACTATGCTAAATACGGCAAGGATTCGTTCCAGCCGATCCACACTCCGCAGGAAGGGGAGGAGTACCTGCTCAAGCCGATGAACTGCCCTCACCACTGCGAGATTTACCGCAGCAAGCCGCGTTCATACAAGGATCTCCCTCTGCGTTTCGCAGAATTCGGCACGGTCTACCGCTACGAGCAGAGCGGCGAACTTCACGGACTCACCCGCGTGCGCAGCTTCACTCAGGACGACGCCCATCTTTTCGTGCGTCCGGACCAGCTGAAAGAGGAATTCGAGAAGGTTATCGACATCATCCTCTATGTGTTCAAGACCCTGAATTTCAAGGAATATACGGCTCAGATCTCACTCCGCGACCCGAAGAATCCTTCAAAATACATCGGAACGGACGAGAACTGGGAGAAGGCAGAGGCCGCAATCATCGAAGCTTCCCGCGAGAAGGGGCTGCCTACCGTCGTCGAACTCGGCGAGGCTGCCTTCTACGGCCCGAAACTCGACTTTATGGTCAAGGATGCAATCGGCAGGAAGTGGCAGCTCGGAACCATCCAGGTGGACTACAACCTTCCGGAGCGTTTCGGGCTCGAATATGTCGGCGCTGACGGACAGAAGCACCGCCCGGTGATGATCCATCGCGCACCGTTCGGTTCGCTCGAACGCTTTGTTGCAGTGCTGCTTGAGCACACCGCAGGAAAACTCCCGCTGTGGCTGACTCCGGATCAGGTGAACATCGTTCCGGTGAGCGAAAAATATTCTGAATATGCAAAAAAAGTTTGCAGTTTGCTGAATAATTCCGATATTCGCGCTTCAATCGACGATCGTAATGAGACGCTCGGCAAGAGAATCCGTGAGTCAGAGCTCAAGAGGATTCCTTTCCTTGTCATCGTGGGTGAGAAGGAAGAGGCCGAGGGGCTCGTTTCGGTGCGCCGTCAAGGTGGAAAAGACGAAGGTTCAATGTCAGTTGAAGACTTCATTTCGCTGGTAAGCGGCGAGGTGAAGGCACAGCTGGCCTGAATTATCGGCATATATTATTAACAATTTATTTGGGAGGATAGTTTTATCGCAGCACCTTTTAAACCTAAGCCGCGCCCTATGGGTCCAAGACCGCAGCAGGGCCGTCCTGTTCCGAACCAGAAGAAGGACGAAGGCAGCTTGAGAATCAATGACGAGATCAGAGTACCGCAGGTGAGGCTCGTCGGGGACAATATCCCTGAGCCGGGCATTTACCCGATTTCCAAGGCACTTCACCTCGCAGATGAGCTCGAACTTGACCTGGTGGAGATAAGTGGCAAGGCCGATCCTCCTGTGTGCAAGATTATTGACTACCAGAAATATCTCTATCAGCAGAAGAAAAAGGCCAAGGAGATGAAGTCGAACGCGGCGAAGGTGGTCATAAAGGAAATCAGGTTCGGCCCGAACACGGACGAGCACGACTTCCAGTTCAAGCTCAAACACGCTCAGGAGTTCCTTCGTGAAGGTTCCAAGGTCAAGTCCTCGGTGTTCTTCAAGGGACGTTCAATCATCTACGCCGACCAGGGGGAAAAACTTCTCCTGCGTTTCGCGCTGGAGCTTGAGGAGTACGGGCGCGCCGAGCAGATGCCGAAGCTTGAAGGCAAGAGGATGATTATGATGATCGCCCCGATTGCCAGAAAGAAATAGCCGCAGGGGTCTCCGCCATAGCGGGGCTCCGTTGTTTTGAATGTCAGAGAGACATTATACATTATTAACA
>CAVEHG010000153.1:0-3619 GCA_963615405.1 bacterium
TTCCTGCACAAAAGAGGCCGGCAATGACGAACCGGCGTCCGATTCCACACCGGAACTGATCCGCGTAACTCCGGACAACGGCGGAGTGGATGAAATCGTGAAGATCATCGGAAAGAACTTCAGTATGAAGAACAAGGAGAATGTCGTTCTGTTCGGAGACAAACAGGCAACCATCGACTTCTCCTACACCGACACCCTCCTGGTCTATGTCCCTTCAAAAGCAGGAAGTACAATTTCCGTGACCGTCAAGGGCGTTGCGGCAAAAAACACGCTTCCCTTCACCTACAACAAAAGCATAGCCGTCACGACCGTAGCCGGCTGCGTCGAAGGCGGCACACAGACAGTGACAACTTCAAATGCCGATGCCAAATTCCTCGACATCACAGGCTTCTGCTTTGACGACGCCGGAGATATCTATGTCACGGAGAGCGGAACTTCAATCATCAAGAAAGTGTCGCTTTCTTCCGGTCAGACCTCCCTTTTTGCCGGAGCAGCCCAGCCTGAAGACAAGAGATGGGCGGGAGCCGTGGAATCTCCTGTTGACGGAGACCTGACCACCGCCACCTTCCTCAATCCGAAAAGCATAGCATATGTCGGAAACAACACGTTCTATGTGGCTGACCAGATGCACAACGCCCTCCGCAAGATTCAGAACGGCAAGGTTACAACCGTAGGAGGATGCCGCGACGAGGCCAAAGACGAGTGGAACTCAGAGGGAAGGACTGTTGTTCTCGGAACGACTCCCGAGACCTGCAAATGCAAGCTGTCCGAATTCGTATTCGCAAGGCCGACCGGACTCGCATACGACAAGGTTCACAACCACCTCTACCTTTCAAGCCTCAACTCACACTATGTCGTAAGAATCGATCTGACAGCGGAAACTGTGGAACTTGTCGCAGGTAAGCCGTGGAACCCCGGAATCGTAGAAGGCGAATTCGGAACCGGAAGGCTCAACACTCCGACCGGAATCGCGGTGGACGCAGACCAGAACCTCTACATTGTCTGCGACTATGCTCACTGCGTCGTAAAGGTGGACAAGAACAAGAACCACAAGTTAATTGCAGGATGGCCAGATCAGCCCGGATACTGCGAGGGATATCCGTCAATCAGCGCTCAGGAAGGACAGCCATATTCACAGCTCAACCGTCCTCAGGGCATCGCTTCCGGGCCTGACGGAAAGGTTTATGTCTGCGACTACAACCACGTGATCAGCGTGATCGACCCTGCCACCTGCGAAATGAAGTCCTACTGCGGAGAGGCAGGGTACAACGACACCGTTGACGGAGGACTTTCCACAGCCAAGTTCTACTATCCTTCATCTCTCCAGTTCGACGCCGCCGGATGTCTCTGGGTAAGCCAGAGCGAAGGTGCGATGGACGGGCTCAGGAAGTTTGACGAGGAATAGAAGCCAAATAAACACAACTTCTGACTTCAGCACAACTTCTATGCGAAAAAAGATTATATTGATTCTCATTGCACAGCTGGCCGCTCTGACCGGCTGTGCAAAGTCTTCCGGGGACGGCGGCACCGCCCGGGAGCTGACGGTGGCATACACGCCGGATACTGAAACCGTATATCACAACCCCTGCACGGGATGGGCGATATACACCGACGGATACATCCCCACTTCCACATCCGCATATTACTCAAAGATGAAGAACTGCGGAGCGCTTGACTATGCGAGCATCCTGTATATCAGGCTCCCGTGGGCACTTCTCGAACCGGAGGAGGGACAGTATGCCTGGCTGTACAACGAGGAATTCAAAAAACTCATCGCGGGAGCGAAGGAGCGCAATCTGAAGCTTGCGTTCAGGGTTTATACAGAAAACAAGGATTACTCCATCCGCATAACCCCGCAGTATGTGAAAGATGCCGGGGCGGAGGGGTTCGAAGCCAACACAGGCCTTTGGACTCCGTATGCCGATGACCCAGTATTCCTTTCGAAACTCGACAAATTCATCGAGGCTCTGGCCGGCGAGTTCAACGATCCGGATGTCACCGACTTTGTGGACGGATTCGGGCTGGGAACCTGGGGCGAAGGTTTCGATGTGGTGTGCAAGGATTCCGCGAACAAGGATTATGTGCTCTACACGGTCGCCCGGTCATACGCCAGACATTTCTCCAAGGTGATCTGCGCCATAAACGCCCATTCCGCGATAGGCAACAGCCAGCTTTCGACACTGGCGGAAAACGACGGGTACATCTTCCGCCACGACGCCATTGGCAGCAAAGTCTGGTTCGAGGCGGCCCAGAGCGCACTTATGCTGAAATACTGGCCGAGCCATTTCACCATTGCGGAAAGTATGTGGTGGCTCAGTCAGGGCACAAGCACAAGTCTCTACACCAACGAGGGTTTCAAGGACTGGCGGGAAGTGCTCGACTTCACCTACTCGGAAGCCGAAAGAATCCACGCCAACATCCTTGACCTGCGCAATTGCGACGAGGCCAGACTTCTGTGGATGAAGCTTGCTCCGGATCTTGTGGAGAATTTCAACGCCAAGGCCGGCTACCGTCTCGCACCGTTCACGATAAAGTATTCAGACATAATCGCAAGGGGCGAGGAAACCGTCGTCACCCACATCTGGCAGAACCTCGGCTGGGGCGTGCTCCCGAACGCCAATCCGCACTGGAACTACAAATACAAGGTGGCGTTCGCACTCCTTTCAAAGGACACGCTGAAGCCGGTGGAACTCAACATAGACGAGGAAGTAGAACCTTCTGACTGGCTGAATTCAAAGAAGAAGGCCTATCATTCGTTCCTCACGTTCAATTCCGCTGCGGGAGAATACATTCTTGCCGTCGGAATCGTCGATACGTCGAAACAGAACGAGATTGGCATACGCCTCTCTGTGGAAGACCAGGATCCGGCATACGGAGGATGGCTTCCGGTCGGGAATGTGAAACTGAGATAGCGACAGAAATAACGCATAAGGGGGGACCAAAAAGTCACCCCCTTTGGTTTCACCATCCTGCGCGCAAAATAAAAGTTTGGGACAGGTACTAATATACCACAATGAGATTCGGCACTGAGCGTTCACCCTCGTGGTCGAATTTTTTGTTGTCGTACGGGTGGTTGAGTACTCCTGTTTTTTTTCGTCCAGAGAGTGGAGGAGCCTCCGCCGTCGAGGTTGATGGCATCGGTCATTCCGAGAAGATAACAGATGTAGGCGGCCTCGTGGATGCTTGCTCCGTCAGCCTGGCCCTTAAATTCACAAAGGCGATGGAATCCGCCTTCGCATTATCCGTTATGGATTCCTGTTCAAAGCCAGTCCGGCGGCCCACAGAATTTTCGACGGGCACAACCTGCGCACTCAGGCCCAAAACTGAAAACAGCAATACTGCTGTCAAAACATATCTTTTCATTATTACAGAATTTATTCGTCCGCGCGAAATTTGAAGGCATTTATTTGGCGATGAAAGCCGCATCGGATGGAACCGCGTTCCTGATTTCGAATGTCATATATTTCTGTTTTTACAAATGTCCTCTTTAAGAAAGACAGGTTTCATTTGAGTAAACTCTGCAAATTTACCCAAGTTTTACTAACTTTGCGCGGCGAATGCCGTCGGAAAGATAAAAATCAACAGCCAACGGCAGCCTACGATAGCCATAGTTATTCAT
>CAVEHG010000154.1:0-3615 GCA_963615405.1 bacterium
TGAACCTGCAAACTTTTCTCGAAAAATTTTCAAAGTTTTTTCAAAACACTCTCCGATGCGGCTCATATTGAAAATGGTGCGGGTTCTCTCGGAAAGAGTCTTTGAATAGTCGAGAATCTCGCTGATCTGGGGCGGAAAGTTCTTTTCCGTCTCACCGTCTCCGTCCACGGTTCCAAAATCGGCCGCCGCTCATTTTCCTTCAGCCATTTGTCAATCTCCCTGCTCAGGCTGTCCCTGACGATTTTGGGGGCATACTCGCGGCTCTTGTACTTGGGTTTTGTTGCCGGAAAATCGTCAACCCCAGTCTCGGGATCGTTCTTGATGACCGTCTCGTAAGCGTTGATAAGTCGTGTGACCGTCTTTCGGTCTGCTCCTGTCTTACGGGCAATCTCCCGAAGACTCAGTCCATCTACTCGGTAGTAGTGAAGAATTTGTTGTTTTAAGATCCATAGAAATCATTATTTGCAGATTTACTTACCGCAAAGCTATAAACTCTTCTTTCTGTAGTCCCTATTTCAATTATTTTCTTGGCGGATTTTTCTGTTACTATTTACAAACAACCGAAAGGTTGCTCCGGTTTTCGTGTCGCTTCTGAGCCTTGTATCCCATCTTTTTATCCAACCTCTTTACCCCGCACAAAATTTTTATGATTATTTTTGCGGGGTTTAATCATTATCTGTTATGATCATACTTGTTGCAACAGAAGAGGAATTTGAATTGGCAAAGAAACATCTCGGGGATCACGAAATCGTAAAGACGGGCGTGGGAGCCGGGAATGTGATCCGCACGTGCTCGGAACTGCTTGGACGTGAAGGGATTCAGAAGGAAAAGATCGTGAACGTGGGGTTCTGCGGGAGCAATTCGGTGAGGGTCGGATCAGTGGTGAAGGTGTCGAAGACCTGGAGGCTGATGGACAACGTCGTGGAGTTCGTGGACTGGAGAAACGGATATGAACTCGCTGCGGAGGGAATTCCGTGCTACACAAGCAACAGTTTTGTTCTCAAGACGAGCATAACGGAACCCTGCGCCTTCGATATGGAACTGAACTACATCGCGGCGTTCCCGCTTCCGCTGGTCGGAGCCGTGAAAATCGTAAGCGACAACCTGTGTCTTGACAAATACGAGCACAGCATCCGCCACTCGGAGGACGAGACCTGGGCGGAAGTGAAGGCGCTTCTGAAGGAATTCGAATAGCATTTTATGGAAACGGAAGTAAAAGTCGAGAGCTTCACTTTTGACCACCGGAAAGTGAAGGCTCCATATGTGAGACGGTGCTGCGTCCTTGACGGCACACACGGAGACAAGGTGACGAAGTTCGACCTGAGGTTCTGCCAACCGAACAGGGAGGCGCTGGAAACCCCGACCCTGCACGGGCTGGAGCACCTGCTGGCGGAGAATCTGCGCAGACACTTTGATGGAGTGATTGACCTCAGCCCTATGGGATGCCGGACCGGCTACTATGTGACCGCGTGGGGCGAACGCGATGTTCGGGAGATGAGGGACGCCCTTGTCGCCGCCCTGAACGATGTGCTCGAAGCCACAGAAATCCCGGCAGCCAATGAAATCCAGTGCGGCAACTGGCGCGACCTGTCGCTTGAGGGGGCGCAGGCAGCCGCGCGGAAGGTTCTTAACGCCGGCTTCTCACTTGACCCATTCGAGAGAGTGGTTGATTGAAAGAAAGGGGATGGCTAAAGATTTTTTAGTCATCCCCTTTCCATATTCAGCGAGGTCAAAGCTCGCCCTTTCGGGCGGCTTCCCTTCCTACATCATTCCGCCCATTCCGGCGCCTGAGGCAGCGGCCGGAGCTTCCTTCTCAGGAAGGTCAGCGATTGCGCACTCGGTGGTAAGGAACATTCCGGCTACTGAAGCGGCGTTTTCAAGAGCCACGCGGGCAACCTTGGTCGGGTCGATCACGCCGGCCTCGAACATATTCACATATTCCTCAGTGCGGGCGTTGAAACCGAAGTCACCCTTGCCTTCGCGGATCTTGTTGACAATCACGCTGCCCTCAAGACCTGCATTGGCTGCAATCTGACGAAGCGGTTCCTCAATTGCGGAAGCCACGATGTGGATACCGGTGGTCTCGTCCTCGTTGTCACCCTTGAGGTTCTTCAGAGCCTCGGCTGCACGGATGTATGCGACTCCGCCGCCCGGTACGATACCTTCCTCCACAGCCGCACGGGTTGCGTTGAGCGCGTCCTCGACACGGTCTTTCTTCTCCTTCATTTCAACCTCGGTGGTTGCGCCGACATAGAGTACAGCGACACCTCCTGCGAGTTTGCCGAGACGCTCCTGAAGCTTCTCGCGGTCATAATCTGAGGTTGTGCCCTCAATCTGCTTGCGGATAAGGTTTGCACGCTCAGCGATGGCATCCTTGTCTCCCTGTCCGTTTACGATGGTTGTGTTCTCCTTCGTGATGACAATCTTCTCGGCACGTCCGAGCATATCAGGAGTGCAGTTTTCGAGAGTGAAACCCCTCTCCTCTGACACTACGATGCCGCCTGTAAGGGTCGCGATGTCCTGAAGCATCTCTTTCCGCCTGTCTCCGAAGCCCGGAGCCTTCACTGCGGCAATCTTCAAAGTGCCGCGGAGACGGTTCACCACGAGCGTGGTAAGCGCTTCTCCATCAACATCTTCCGCTATGATAAGAAGTGATTTGCCCTCCCTTGCAATCGGTTCGAGGATAGGGAGAAGATCCTTCATCGCAGAAATCTTTTTGTCGGTGATAAGGACGCGCGGATCGTCAAGAACCGCTTCCATTTTGTCACCGTTGGTCATAAAGTATGGAGAGATGTAACCTCTGTCGAACTGCATTCCCTCGACAACCTTGACCTCGGTCTCTGTGCCCTTGGCTTCCTCGACGGTGATCACTCCGTCTTTCTTGACCTTTGACATTGCGTCGGCAATGAGTTTGCCGATGTAGTTGTCGTTGTTTGCGGAAATGGTTCCGACCTGCTCGATCTTCGCGAAATTGTCGCCCACTTCCTGCGACTGCTCCTTAAGGCTTGAGACAACGGCAGCGACAGCCTTGTCGATTCCCCTCTTGAGGTCCATCGGATTGGCACCGGCCGTGACGTTCTTAAGGCCGACATTGATGATTGCCTGGGCGAGCACCGTGGCTGTGGTGGTACCGTCGCCAGCCTGCTCGTTGGTCTTGGAAGCGACTTCCTTGACCATCTGTGCGCCCATATTGGCGAATCTGTCCTCAAGCTCGACTTCCTTTGCCACGGTGACACCGTCCTTTGTCACCTGAGGCGCGCCGAATTTCTTGTCAATCACAACATTGCGTCCTTTCGGGCCGAGCGTTACCTTCACTGCGTTCGCGAGTGCGTCAGCGCCTTCCTTCATCTGGGCGCGTGCGTCAGTATTGAATTTTATTTCCTTTGCCATAGTAAAAATCTCCCTTGAATTAGATGATTGCCAGAATGTCTGACTGCTTCATAATGAGATACTTCTTGTCTTCGAAAGTAACCTCGGTCCCCGCATATTTGCCGTAGAGAACGACATCGCCGACCTTGACTTCCATCTCAACATCTTTTGTTCCCGGGCCGACCGCGATTACGGTTCCCTGCTGAGGTTTCTCTTTTGCCGTGTCAGGAATATAGAGTCCTGACG
>CAVEHG010000155.1:0-3609 GCA_963615405.1 bacterium
TGGCTCAAAGCTCCGGACTGGCTGAAAATACTCAAGATAAGAGCTTCATACGGTACTGTCGGAAATGACCAGATCGGCGGAGAGCGCTTCCTTTACATCACCGAGTTCGGCCCGGGAGGCGGCTGGGGAAGCATATTCCCGTCCGGCTACTACTTCGGCACGACCAACGGAGGTACGCTTGCAGCCGGCGGTCACAACGAGACCCGCGTGGGTAACGCATATGTGACCTGGGAGAAAGCGAAGAAGACCAATGTCGGCTTTGACCTCTCTCTTCTTGACGGCAATGTTCTCAACCTGACCGTGGATTATTTCTACGAGAAGAGAGACAACATCCTCACCGAGGCCGGCAGCGTTCCGGACTATGTCGGAATTTCCAACATTGCCCCGAGAAACTCGGGAAAGGTTCTGAACCAGGGAGTTGAGGGAGAATTCAAGTTCTACAAGCAGATTAACCGCAATGCGGCCGTGTTCGCAAACCTTCAGGCCACCTGGGCGATGAACAAAGTGCT
The DNA here is from genome assembly GCA_963615405.1 of bacterium. Classification (GTDB taxonomy): domain Bacteria; phylum Bacteroidota; class Bacteroidia; order Bacteroidales; family UBA932; genus Cryptobacteroides. The sequence goes on from CAVEHG010000155.1 coordinate 510, forward strand.
TGAGAACGATCAGCCTACTCCGGCATATGCCTATCAGGATCTTCGCGGATACTCAATCGGTTACGCCCTGGGCTACAAGTCAATCGGTCTGTTCGAGAGTCAGGAGGAAATTGACAACAGTCCTGAGCAGAGATTCGGTCCTGTGATTCCGGGCGACATCAAATATCAGGACACCAACAACGACGGTGTTATCGACCCGTCCGACCGTGTTCCTATCAAATGCTTCTCAGTTCCTACAGTAACCGGAGGTCTGTCCATCGGATTCAATCTTTACGGATTTGACTTCAGTATGCTCTTCAGCGGTGCTCTCGGCGGAACGGCAAGGCTCTATACCTACCAGAGCAGTGTCATCAACCTCCGTCGCTGGACGGTCGAGAACAAGGATGCCATTCTTCCTGTGGCTCACACCACGGCGAACAACAATGTCAGCTCAGACCATAATCTTATGAAGACTGACTATCTGAAACTCAGGAATATAGAGTTGGGATATACTTTCCCGACCACCTGGATGAAGAAAATACACGTCACTACGGCGCGCTTCTACATCAATGCGCAGAATGTCGCTGTCTGGGACAAGATGTGGCTGAAGGACCGCGATCCTGAATCTGCCGGCACCAGTGCTCTTCCTTATCCTTTGCAAAGGGTTTTCAATATGGGATTACGCTTTGAATTACAATAGGACAATACTCTAAAATACAGACAGATATGAAAAGATTTCATTATATTGCCGTTCTTCTTGTCACAGCAGCTCTCTCTTTTTCCTGCTCGGACTTTCTTGAGAGGGCGCCTGGCGACAACCTTACGGAAGAAGAACTTTTTGCGAAAATAGAGACGGCGGAACGCTATCTGGACAATGCCTATATATATCTTCCGGACTTCCAGTGCAATACGGAGAACCTTTCCGGAAGGTACAAGCTCGGCGGAGCCACCGACGAAATCGGTTTCCAGCAGGATTCAGGCTATCCGGCGTGCCCGTTTGACATCAACCTCGGAAGCTGGAATCCGGCTCAGATGCCGCTTGAAAGGAACTGGTCCGATTTCTATGGTGCCATTCGCCGTTGCAACATATTTATCCGCAATTATGACCTCATCCCCGAGGATCTTTCTGCGGGAGGTGAGAGCAACCGGCGCGAGAGACTGCTCGGTGAGGCTTACGGACTTCGCGGTTACTACTACTTCCTGCTTTTCAAACAGTGGGGCGGGGTTCCGATTATCAACACAGTGCTTGATCCCGGCAATGTCGAGTCTCTGAAGGGGATTAAGCGCGCTTCGGCTGAAGAAACCCTGAATCAGGTGCTTGCCGACATGGACGAGGCCATCCTTCATCTTCCGGCAAAGCACGATGATGCAAACTTCGGACGTTTCACTTCCCTGATGGCTACCGTTGTCAAATCTCAGGTGAAACTCTACTGGGCAAGCAAATACTGGAACAGGGAGAATGACCTTACCCGTTGGGAAGATGCTGCGGAGGCTTGCCGCGAGGCTCTCAAACTCGCCGAAAGCACCGGTCATATCCTTGCCCTCACATACTCCGAGATGTTCAACAAAACAGCGCTTCCGAGTGAGTTCATCTGGACGAAAAATTCCGAGCACTTCGAGTGCTATTGGTGGGATTTCTATGCTATGCCTCTGGGTTACAGCGGATGGAATGTTGACGGACCTCTTCAGGAAATGGTGGACGATTTCGAGATGAAGGCGACAGGAGAGATACCTGTTCTGGGCTACACTGAGGACAACGCCCAGATAATCAACCCGAAGGCGACCGACTACAATCCTCTCAAGCCTTGGGAAGGACGTGATGACAGGTTCTACAGCTGCATTCTCTATAATGGAGCGGAACTTCAGGGCCGTCCGATCGACATCTCCAGCAAGGGCAAGGACAACATCAACATCGGATCCATCATCCGCACCAACTACTTCACCCGCAAATATCTTGACGAGAGCCATAATCTTGTTACGAACAACACCTGGACCTACCGTCGCTTCGCAATTATGCGTACGGCCGAGCTGTACCTGAATTATGCCGAGGCTCTCATCGAAGTCGGTGGAGGTTCGAACCTTACAAAGGCCACTGAATTAATCAATACAATTCGCCGCAGGGCCAATGCCAAGGAAATAGCCGGCGGACTCAGTCAGGACGAACTTCGCACCAAGGTGCGTCAGGAGAGGAGAATGGAACTCGCGTTCGAGAACCACCGTTTCTGGGATGTCCGCAGGTGGATGATCGCCGAGGAAGTGGACAACAAGACAGTTCACCGCGTCTCAGTCGATGCAGATGGAAACATCTCCTATCTGGTGTTCCAGAAAAGGGTTTTCGACCCGTCAAAACACTATCTGTTCCCTATCCCTCAGGACGAAATCGACAAGAACAGGGATCTGGAGCAGAATCCCGGCTGGTAATGGATCTGGCTGTTAATGGACATAATCAATACTATCAATAACCTTTAAATCAAAAAAAATTATGAAAAAGATTTTCTTCGCATTCAGTGCGTTGCTCTGCTTGACCGCATTGACTGTTTCTTGCGAAAAAGAGCCTCAGTCCGGAAATGACACCGGGTCGAAAGTTGCTCTGAGCATCAAGGCGGACGCTTCTTTTGCAGAGGATAACACCGCCACCGTAACTCTCGAACTGTCAAAGGCAGTGTCTGAGGATGTTACCGTAACTCTTTCCAAGGCTTCCGTTCAGGCAGGAAAGACAGAAGTTCCCGCCGATTTCAGCAAGACCGTAAAGATTGCAAAGGGCGCGACTTCCGCCACCGTCAAGGTTGAGGCTGACGTTCTCGGACTTGAAGCCGGCGAGTATCAGGCAGCCGTTCAGATTGCCGATGTAAAGGGCAATGTTGAAAAGCCTGAGATCGCTGTTGTCTACATCAATCTGACCTATGTCTACAAGCCGGAGGTTAACATCTATGCTGAGACTTCTTTCGCGAGCGACAAGACTGCGAAAATCCGCGTGGCGCTCGCCAAGGAGACCACAAAGGATGTGAAGGTTAAGCTTGCGCCGGCCGCTGACAACAAGTACACTGTCGTTGTTGAACCGGCTGAATTGACCATCGCTGCCGGAAAGCTCGAGGCTTCGACTGTCGCTAAGGTGACCGTC
>CAVEHG010000156.1:0-1073 GCA_963615405.1 bacterium
GTTTGATAATATGTTGCTTGATTATTTGATGGAAACTTCGGCTGCCGGGGTGACATCTTCCCACTCCTGGACTGCAGGATCCCAGAGGATCTCGTCGAGAGCGAAGGTGATGTCGAGGGTGTATTTCTTGCCCATTTCCCACTCCGTACCGAAGATGTCGCTGAGCTTCCTGGACTCAGTGACGGTCTCGACGATGTCACCCTTCGTTTTATCCACCACTCCGTCGCCGTCCAGGTCATAGCCGATGGTATAGGTAATAGTTATGGTCTTGTCGTCATTGAAAGTCTGCGGAAGGTAGATGTACTGGTCCACTGAAGTGATGTCGGTCGCAGTAGTCTGGTCAACCACCTGATCGGTAGAGGTATAAGTCTGGTCGGACTTAGTGCCGCCCGCTTGCATCTTGTCCGGATTCTGCGTGTAATTGCCCTTGTTGGCCAGGTCGTTGAACACGATGGAGTTGAGGGTGAAATAGACACCCTGATCCTGATATGTGTCCTTCTCCTTTACCGCCATCTTGACTTGAGAGAGCTTGTGGCGGAAGAGGGTCGGCACACCGGTGTGGTAATATACATTCTCGTTGGCAGACTTGTTGGCTGCGATGTCGGCGACCATAAAGTCCACGTTCTTGTTCTCCTCGATGTCGTAGTACATCGCAACGACTCCCTGATTTGATGTGCAGGAAACCCAGGTACTGCTGCCTGTAGGGAAGTTGAGGTCGGCTTTGTTGAGTGACCAGGAGAAGAAAGTGAGCTTACCTTTCTTCGGCCAGTAGTACTTCCTCGCGGTGCTTCTCCAGGCGGTGCCGTCCCATTTAATCTGATCACCTTCAGTCGCTCCGGAGGTGGCATTAACCGAGCCGATGAAAAGTTCCGGGTCGGTGGCTGTGCCGTAGTCCCAATTTGCGATGTTGCCGCTGGCATCTGCTTCGATATAGTAGGCGGCTGACGCGAATACATTCGCGTTAGCGAAGTCCTTTTGGGAGGCTGTCGGTGTCTTTGTCAGAGGTGAGACCAGAAAGGTGATGTCCCTGTCACCATCAGCAACGCGGACCGTCTGCTCGTTTTTCGAGCATC
>CAVEHG010000156.1:1083-3599 GCA_963615405.1 bacterium
GCGAATGCAGCCGCAGCGGCCGCAATAAGCAATACTGCCTTTTTCATAGTTCTACAATATTTTATTCTTTTCTTTCTTTTTGTCCTTTTCCTGCCTTTTCCTGCGGTTCTCCGCTTTACAGTTCAATTTCGCGGTGTTCTTCCTCCCAGTCGTCGACCGCCGGGTCGAATCCTCCTCCCTTGTGAGCCGGAGGGTCAATCGTTATGGTCTCGTCGAGGAGCAGCCAGTGGTGTTTCACCGCGTCCTCGGTGAGGAAGAGATCCGATATGTCGAACTCGCGCTTCACCGTGCGTCCGTCCGTGGTCTGTATGCTGAACGTCACCGCGAGGTTGTTGGTTGACTCCGGGATGCGCCCGAAAGTGTTGAACACTGTGCAGATGACCGGCACTCCGTCGTGCTCGCTCTTCTGGAGCCTGAACCAGACGGTGGCTTCAGGGTCGTTGACGCGCGTGTCTGAAGCGATGAGGTTCTCCCTCACCATTCCGGAAAGCAACGCCTGTGCCGAGCTCACATACTCCAGTCCATCAACCTTGATCTGCAGATACCAGCTTTCCACGACGGAATGGGCTTCCGTGGAGATGGTGTAGAGCCCGTCGTGGTAGGGGATGGTCTCGGCGGGGTTGCTTGCCACCACAAGGTGGTCCGGTTCGTTGACGATGTCCGGAATCTCGTCCGTCTTGGTGGCGAACTTGACCCTGACGGCATAAGGCGCGACATCCGTGCAGGCATAGGCCTTGTCGAAGCTGTAGAAGTCCTTCACGATGGTCTCCTCCGTGCCGTAGTCGTAGATGAGCATCCTGTATGTGCCCGGGTATATGGCGATGTCACCCACAAGGCTCTTGCTTCCGTCTTCTTCAGTCTCCACATTTGTGATGAAAGTCTCGGCCGCGACAGTCTCTTCGTTCTGCATAAAGAAGATGACGTGCATCGCTTCCGGGTTTATTTCCGGATGCGGTATTTTGTCGTTGTAGATGTCGCAGGTGACGTTGTGGATGTTCTTCACGTTGACCTTGACCTTGACGCGGGTGTACTCCGCAGGGTCCTCGAGCGGGCGGCGGTGGCAGCCCGAAGCGAAGGCTCCTGTCACGAGAAGGATTGCCGCGGCGGCAAGAACAGGAAACGCCTGCGCACTGTGCCTTCCGAAACGGGAAGACTCGCGCCGCAGTGCTGCGGCAACTCTGCCGAAGCCTGTCATTGCGTATATGTGCGCTTTGTTTGACATTTTCTGTTTTGTATCCTATTTGTTTTTGCTTCTTTTCTGCTTCTTGTTCTTTTCTCCCGAATCTGCTTTGCCTTTGGCGTTGTGGCTGTCCTTCCCGATCGGAATCACCAGCGAAATCTTGGCTTTCGTCGGGCCGAACCAACTGAACTTTCCCACCTTGTAGGGGTCCCGGTAGAGATGCTCGTAGGCGGGATCCGGCTGATAGTGGCGGTAGTCGCTGCGGAGGAAGCCTGCGGAGATGGAAAATTCCATATTCATCCATTTGCACACCGGCAGGGCGTATCCGTAGGTGAGTCCGACCGACCAGAATTCTCCCTGGTAGCAGAGGGCGGTGTCCCACTGGAAGTCATATTTTCCGCTCATCCCATAGACTCCCGCGTAGTGCCCGCTGAGGTAGTCCTTTTTGTCGTTGCGGATGAACCACCAGCGCGGCTCCAGACCCATCTCCCACAGCTGGAAGCAGTATTTCTTGCCGTTCGGGCCCCAGTTCCACCACGGGAAGAGGTCTTCAACTGCGATGGAGAAGTGTTTCCCGATCGGAAACTCGATTTCGGCGTTCAGCGCCGTGACCGCATCGTAGAGGATGTTCGTCTTCAGCGCCGGATACCAGTATTTCCGTTCCCCTGTCGTGTCTGCCCGGGCGGTCGTGTCTGCCGGCTGCTTCATCTGCTCCACCCTGAGGCTGTCGCCTGCAATCTTCAGCGTGTCCTCCGGAAGAGTCTCGTCGTCAATTTCTATGTCATCGCTCAGCTCCGGTACAATCGGCTCTGCAACGGTGGAGTCCGCCGGCGGGAGAATGGGACGTGAAACATCCACAATCTCGGTGCATCCGACGGGGTGCGAAACGGTCACAACCTCCGCATATCTGAGGTGACGGAGGATGTTGCGGCGTATATAGGCATACGGCCGTCCCTCTCCCATCTTCGTCATTCTCCTGAAAGTCAAATCAGGATTTTCCCCGCGCCTTTTGCCTTTTTCAAATTCACTGACCACTTTCTCCCTGTCCGGAAGCCCGTCCGCGTCCTTTATCATCCGGAGGAACTCGTTGTAGTTTGACCCCAGCGGAATCACGCTCATACTGTCGAGCAGATCCTCGAGGAGTTTTTTTGCCAGGTGTCCGCGCATCGTTTCCCCCCTTTTGCGCGCGAGTTCCATATTGTACCGCATATTTCCCTCCGGGGAGGAACTTGACACGAGGCTGACTGAGTCAAGCGCCGAACCCTTGAGGAGCGAGTCCATCTGGCGGAGAACCAGCCCGTTGTTCATATATGTCGTGTCCAGTCCGGACTTGTCC
>CAVEHG010000157.1:0-3581 GCA_963615405.1 bacterium
AGATCTTTTCGCGAACTCTGAACGGCTTGACCAGTATGTTGAAGACTGTACGCAACTAGAATTTGACTTTGTTTATTAACCGGCCAAATTTATTTGGCCACTAGTGACAAAAAATATTGAAAAATGTCAGTTGTCCGGAAATTTTGTGTAGATTTGCAAAAATGGGTTTGTTATGGCTGTATATGTAAAAGCGATTCCGACGTTGAGAGGTTCAGCAGCTGAACGCTTCGTCAAGATGTCCGAAGAGAACCTTCGCAGACGCGCTTCTGTGGATTTTTCCAAGGAGGCAGCCAATTCTTATGCAATACTGAAGAAGAAAGAGGGGCAGAGGTAAATCGTGGGGTATCTATTGGAGAACTGTCATTTCGACAGACTAACATCAGAAATCATCAATCAATGTCAGCCTTACACTTGCAGTAGAAACGCTGACATTGATTCGTTTTTTCACGACGGCACGCCGGACAATTACCGTGATTACCGGTTGGAGATGATGGGGACAACTCATTGTTTCTTTACGGACGAGAAGGACAAAGCCGTGCAGCCCAGAATGGTCTGCGCCTTTTCTCTTTCCAATTCGTCCCTGCGGACTGATATTCTGCCAGGCAGCAGACGCAACCGCCTGAACCGTTCGATTCCGAACGCAAAACGCCGCTTCCAATATCCGGCGATATTGATAGGGGAGTTGTGTGTGTTCGACGGCTTCGGTCATAAGACTTTCGGGTATGACATCGCCGACGAGATGATGAACCTCATCAAGACCATAGCCATTGACCCGGAGAACAATTCATCGAGCCGGTATCTGATAGTCGATGCGTTGAACAGCCCGGAGGTTATCGGGTATTATAAAAGGAATGGCTTTGATTTCCTGTTCGCTTCCGAAGAAGATGAACTGGAACATTTGCGGGGTGCACATAGCGACGGCATACAGAACTGCAAAACGAGACTAATGTTTTTCGACCTCGTCGTTCTCAATCAGACGACAGACTGAACACAGCCGACAGGGTGTGATACTGCGACCGGTAGCCGGTGACGCTGTCCAGCAGCAGGTAGCGGATGTGCATCTGGAATGCCGAGATGTCGAACCGTTTCCGGGGCACTGTGAATGTCACCTCCGACACCGCCTCTTTCGGTACAGACGGTGAAATGAAGTTCCTCATCAGCCCCGGATTGCGCCCGACTCCGGGAGCGTCAATTTGAATCTTTCCCAGCACCCTGTATCTTGACGGCGATCCCGTTCCGACCATCGTCAACCTGAACCGAAGCTCCATATCGAAGAGCGAAGCCATCGAACACCCCGCAAAGTCAAGACTGAATATCGGGAACGGCTCGAACGGTCTTGGTACGGGAATATGCTCGTTGCCCAACTGCGCGAACCCGTGATAGGCGGAGACGAAGAGGTTGTAGCCGCTGATGTGGTTTCCGTCCCCGAACGGAGGACGGTGCGCGGCGACACCCACCGCAAGCCTCCTCCACATCTTCTGCCTCCTGTGGCTCAACCCCTGCCAGGCGAGTATAGCCCTGTGATGCAGTTCCTTCCTCTCCAGCTGATTGGCAGTTCCTGCGAACGATGAATAAGCCTTGCTCCGGAAATAGCAGATGCCGTTCCTGTGGTAGAATGTTACGTCTCCCACAGAAGACCAGCAGTCGGAGAACCGTGTATTCGGATAAAATCGGGGCATATTCCATAAATCTTGACGACAGACCGGAGAGCGGCCTTCAGATAGGCCGCCTACAAGTCTTAACTACATAAGTAACTCAAGGCAAACTTGTTTCTGTCAGCAAGATAGCCATCAGTACAGAGTCCCATCGGAAATCTGCATCTAAAGCCTTACGATACATCCTTTTGCCATATATTTATACTTGGTACATCCTTCGCGCGGGCGAATACGCGGCAATCATCGATATCGCCGAAGCGTGTGCATATCCCACCGCTTGGCTCGGAGGAAGTCTGAAAGGGCGATGCGTCAGCATCGTTCTTTCTGTCTTCCTCAGAGCGAGCAGACAAGCCGACAGGCGCGTCAGGAGCCGGACATACAAAGGTTCGAGCGAGAGAATACGGTCTTTCCGGCTCTGGCACTGTTCTACGAATGAAAGCACGATGCCAACCATCTTCGCACGTGAAGGCCGGGCCGGCGGAAGGGACTTGGGTGAGGTAGTGAAAACGGACGCACCGAAGTCCCTGGAGCATCCAGGCCCGGCATAACAGGGAGCGTAGCGATTCCGCTGTGCGAGTCTGCGCCCGGAGTGCCGGAGTGAGGGACGAACATAGGCAACGCAGGAAGCAGTCTCGCCTTTCCGCTCGCCCTCGGAAGAGGTGTGCGGAATGAAGCGTCAGCGCAATGCAGCACACTTCTGGAGAGGAGAAAGCGAGCGTGATGAAGACAAGGCGCTCTGCGCCTTACCTTGCCGGAGGAGGGAGATTCTTGAAGTCGAGGGCTTGCCCGAAGGCTTGAAGAACTCACTCCGCAGGCCCGCAGCTTCGCTGCTAAGGCTGGCGACCCTTTCGGACTTCCGGCCATCTGATGAGAGACAAACCGTCTCTTTCGCACTCACCTTCTGACAAGGCACAAACCTTCGCCTCTCTCGCCGGAAGTCCCGTGCTTCCTGACGGGCTTGGAGGCCGTTAGCCCCTGAAGGAAGCACGCTGTCGCCAGCCGCCTCCGGCTCGCGGGTCACGAAGCCCCCAACGGTCGAACTCGCACTCACTGAGCAACTTAACATAATCTAGATTGTGTGCGGAGCGGAAACAGGCGGCGCTTGCGACGGCCTGTTACACAATCTCGATAGATTATGTCTAATGTTGCGGGATACGAGGGACAAGGGTCGCACTGCACTGACGGAGCGGGCCGGATTATGGCCCCTGTGGGGCGGTGGGGCAAAGAAAGGTCGAGTCTGCGGCCGCAGTGCCGGAGTGAGGGACGAACGCAGGCTACGGAGGACGCTGTCTCGACACCTATCCTCTTTAATCCAGCGGCGGAGGCCGCCGTGTCTCTTCTTGGCGGCGCAGCCGGCAGAGAGGAGACTTTCGAACACCAGCCGTGCTGTCTGCGGCTGTCTTGCAGACGCAGAGGGTGCGGATGACCGCTTTTTGCTGATGCACATTGTCGAAGCTGATTCGGAGGCACGGAATGCGGAAGTCGGAAAGCAAGTCTGTGGGTTTCCGGAGCGCAGCGGAGGATGTCCGCAGTCTTGCCCGACTGGAGCGGAATCAGAAGGGTCGGTGGGCTGGCGGTTGTGGAGTGGAACGGAACAACAGACTGCCGTCCGACACCGCTTCGGTTGTCCGAGCGGAGCGAGTTGGAGAGGCTGGCGTTCCGACAATGATGAGTTGAAGGGCGAACTTTCGCATACGATGTGAGAGGCAGCGAACTCATAGAGGCTGGAGGTTTGACGCACGGAGTGTAGCGTCAGCGGAACGCAGAGCGGCAATCTTCCGGTTCCGCTCTGCCCAGTGGGCAAGTCTTCCGACATCGCAGCGGATGCGGAGATGACGGATGTCTTGCCGGGCGTTTGGAATCAGTACGGCGTGGTGTAATTGCAGCGAGGGTAGTTGGAGCAGCCGTAGAATTTGCCGTATTTGC
>CAVEHG010000158.1:0-3557 GCA_963615405.1 bacterium
TCGTGAGCGACAAGGCTTTCGACCGTCTGAGCGGTTATCTTTCCTGCGGGAAAGTACTCTTCGGAGGAGAAACGGACAGCGACGAGCGCTATTTTTCCCCTACAGTGCTTGATGATGTGAGCCCCGATTCCCCGGTTATGAGGGAGGAGATTTTCGGCCCCATCTTCCCTGTTCTGACATTCTCGGACCTCAGTGAAGTCATTGAATTTGTCACTTCCCGCGAAAAGCCGCTTGCGCTATATTATTTCGGAAAGGAAGGCGACAGGGTTCTCTCCTGCACATCATCCGGAGGAGCTTGCATAAACGACACAATAATGCACATTGTCAACGACCGGGTTCCGTTCGGAGGAGTCGGAATGTCGGGAATGGGAAGTTATCACAACAAGCCAAGTTTCGACGCGTTCTCCCACCGCCGCGCCGTCCTGTCCACTCCGACCTGGCTGGATCTCCCCTTCCGCTATATGCCTTACAGGTTCTTCAAGCTCGCGAAAAAGCTGCTGTAAGATCGATCTATCACCATCCCCACCGCACGAAAAAGGGGCTCCCGTGGAACGCGCCTGGAAAAGGCGCGCAGCGCAGCGACGGAGGAGCCCGACGAAGCGGAGCGGAGGAGGCATTCTCCCTGACAGGGAGATGTCACGAAGTGACAGAGGGTTGAGGGGTCCTTGGGACCACGAAAAAGGGGCTCCCGTGGAACGAATCCACGGGAACCCCTTTTTCGTGGTCCCAGCAGGGCATGATCCTGCGACCCCCTGATTATGAGTCAGGTGCTACTAACCAACTGAGCTATGGGACCTTTTTTTGCTGTCTTTTGAGCGTCTGCCGCGTTGGGCATCGTATCGTCAGGCGGTCATTACCATAAGGTAACTCCCTTCCTCCTCACTCGCCCGCCTTGCATCCATCTCAAAATACAGCAAAAAAACTCGCACAAATCTTGAGGCGTCTGCCGCGTTGGGCGTCGTATCGTCCTCAAAAGGCACCAAAAATCAACTGAATTCAAAGAACTTAAAAACAGAGCCGTCCGCCTTAACGACGGCTCTGCAAAGTTATGAAATTTATTCCAAATTCCGGAGGTTCTGCGCTCAGACTTTGATCTCAACCTCGACACCGCTCGGAAGCTCAAGCTTCATAAGGGCGTCAACGGTCTTCTGAGTCGAATCGTAGATGTCAAGAAGACGGCTGAAAGAGTTCAGTTCGAACTGCTCGCGGGCCTTCTTGTTCACGAATGTCGAGCGGTTTACAGTGAATATCTTCTTGTTGGTAGGGAGCGGAATAGGACCGTTCACGCGGGCACCGGTAGAAGAAACTGTATCAACGATCTTCTTTGCTGACTTGTCAATCAGCATATGATCGAATGATTTAAGCTTAATTCTTATTTTTTGGCTCATATCGTTGTTATATACCAAATTAAACTTTCTGTTATCAGGAACTGTCTGAATTTCAGACAACTTCCTACTCCTCTTCAGGAGCCTTGTAGCCTGACTTCTCGATAATGTCCTTCGCAAGGCTCGAAGGAACCTCGGCGTAGTGGTCGAAAGTCATCGTGCTGGTTGCACGTCCTGATGAGATGGTACGGAGAACCGTCACATATCCGAACTGCTCTGCAAGCGGAACATATGCCTTGACGATGCGCGCACCGACCGTGGAGTCCATTGCGGTAACCTGACCGCGACGACGGTTGAGGTCGCCCACGATGTCACCCATATAGTCTTCCGGAGTAACCACCTCAAGGCTCATAATAGGCTCGAGAAGAACCGGCTTGGCCTTAGGGCAGGCGTGGCGGAATGCCATGCGGGCGCAGATTTCGAATGAAAGCTGGTCTGAGTCGACAGGGTGGAATGAACCGTCCTTGAGGGTCACCTTGAGGGAAGGAACTTCGTAGCCCGCGAGAACGCCGTTCGCCATCGCTGACTTGAAGCCTTTCTCGACTGACGGGATGAATTCCTTCGGAATGTTTCCGCCCTTGACCTCGTCAACGAACTGGAGACCGGTCTGTCCCTCGTCTGCAGGAGCGATCTCGACGATGATGTCCGCGAATTTACCGCGGCCGCCGGACTGCTTCTTGAACAGTTCGCGATGCTGTACAGGAACTGTGATGGCCTCTTTGTAGTTAACCTGAGGCGCACCCTGGTTGATGTCCACTCCAAACTCGCGGCGGAGACGGTCAACGATGATGTCGAGGTGAAGCTCACCCATACCGCTGATGACTGTCTGGCCTGTCTCGTGGTCTGACTTGACTGTGAAGGTAGGGTCCTCCTCAGCAAGCTTCGCGAGCGCTATTCCGAGTTTGTCAAGATCCTTCTGGGTCTTAGGCTCCACTGCAAGTCCGATCACCGGATCCGGGAATTCCATAGACTCAAGGGTTATAGGGTTCGTCTCGACGCAGATCGTGTCTCCCGTACGCAGATCCTTGAATCCGACAGCGGCGCAGATGTCACCGGCCTCCACGAAATCGATAGGGTTCTGCTTGTTGGAATGCATCTGATAGAGACGCGCAACCCTCTCCTTCTTGTCGGAACGGGTGTTGAGCACGTATGAACCTGCATCAAGATGTCCTGAATATGCACGGAGGAATGCGAGACGTCCCACGAACGGGTCGGTCGCAATCTTGAACACAAGTGCGCAGAAAGGCTCCTTTGCATTCGGATGACGGTCTTCCTCTTCGCCGGTCTTCGGGTTCGTTCCCTTGATTGAAGGGATATCGAGCGGAGACGGGAGGTAACGCATCACAGCGTCAAGAAGGAACTGGACACCTTTGTTCTTGAATGAAGAACCGCAGCAGGCAGGCACGATCGACATATCGATGGTAGCCTTGCGGAGAGCCGCGATAATCTCATCCTCTGAGATTGAATCCGGATCCTCGAAGAACTTCTCCATAAGAGTGTCATCGTAGTCCGCGGCAGCCTCGACGAGTTTTTCTCTCCACGCGGCAGCCTCTGCCTTCATATTCTCAGGAATGTCCTTGATCTCGTAGTTTACGAGTTCTTCGCTTGAATCGTAGTAGATGGCCTTGTTGGCAATCAGGTCTATGATGCCCTCGAACTTGTCCTCAGCTCCGATAGGGAGGCAGATGGGAACAGCCCTTGCGCCGAGTTTGGTCTTGATTTCCTCAACGACTGCGAGGAAGTCTGCACCGACGCGGTCCATCTTGTTGATATAGGCGATTTTAGGAACTCCGTACTTGTCTGCCTGTCTCCACACGGTCTCGGACTGAGGCTGTACGCGGCCCACAGCGCAGAAAGTTGCGACTGTTCCGTCGAGCACACGGAGTGAACGCTCCACCTCGACGGTGAAGTCAACGTGCCCCGGAGTGTCGATGAGGTTGATCTGATATGTATCCCCGTTGTAGTGCCAGAAAGCGGTAGTGGCTGCAGAAGTGATGGTGATTCCGCGCTCCTGCTCCTGAACCATCCAGTCCATTGTGGCCGCACCCTCGTGAACCTCTCCGATCTTGTGGGTTTTTCCCGTGTAGTAGAGAATACGCTCTGAGGTAGTGGTCTTGCCGGCATCGATGTGAGCCATAATGCCGATGTTCCTGGTGAATTTAAGATCTCTTG
>CAVEHG010000159.1:0-3413 GCA_963615405.1 bacterium
CCTCCACGACGGCCGTCTTGAAGTTGTGGCTCATCCTCACGATGCCTTTGGATCCTATTATGTCGGCGTAGGAGTTGTGGGTCTGATCCTTCGCAAGCTGTCCGTAGTTGTGCCCCTGAGTGATGTCGAAGACCACTCCGTTCTCGAACGTTCCGTGAGACTGAAGCCACCACGGATCCTTCCATTCCCACATCCTCACGGCCTGGGCGTTCCAGGTCTTGTATTCGCTGCCTGTGAGCCAGCGGGCTATGTCGATGTAGTGCATTCCGCAGTCGTGGAAAGCGGGACCTTCGAATTCGTGTCCTTCTCCCGGCGAAAGCCCCGGGGTCATATGGCAAATCCGGACAATGGCGAGTTCGCCGAGTTGCCCGGAGTCGATTACTTCCTTGAGTTTGTTGAAATACCAGGAGTTGCGCAGGTAGAGATCCACGGCTGAGAAAAGTCCTGATTTCTCGGCAAGATTCACGGCTTCCCATTCGTTGGCGATGGAGTCGGCAACGGGTTTTTCGGCTATGATGTGCTTCCCCGTGGCGACAGCTTTGCGAATCCTTCCCAGACGGGTGTCGGCAAGCGCGGTGAGAGCCACGGCGCGAACCTCCGGGTCATTGAAAATTATGTCTTCGTCGCTTATGACCTGAACGGAAGGGAATTTCTCGCGTGCGATGCGGAGCGAAACCTCCGACACGTCGCAAATGTATTTCAGGTCCCATTTCTCACTTTTAGCGAATTCGTCGGCGAAGAAACCGCCCATCCGCCCATATCCGATCAGTCCTACCGTTATCTTGTGTGATCCCATAATCTGTGTAATTTAAGTCTCGCATGAGACCCTGTCTGGTACTCATTTACAATCTCACAAATATAGGCATAATTTCGCGTTCAGGCAAGCGTTCGGGCGTAATTTTCTGGGGGGGGCTAAAATTCAAGAAATATCCGTGCAATTGCGTCGGAAGGCATTCTCCAGTCGCCGCGCGGGGAGAGCGTAACGCTGCCGACCTTCGGACCGTCCGGTAGGCAGGAGCGTTTGAACTGCTGGGAGAAGAACCGGCGGATGAAAGTGCGGAGCCATTTGCTGACGGTGGCGCTGTCATAGCTGCCTGCAAAGGCTTTTTCGGCGAGGAACTGAATCTTTTCGGGCGTGAATCCGAAACGGAAGAAGTTGTAGAGGAAGAAGTCGTGCAGTTCGTACGGGCCGACGTATTATGTCTATGAGTATGTCTCTGACCGTCCTTGATGCAGGCTCATTGCCCTCAGCCGCCTTGCCTGCATTCTCCCTGTCCGCCTTGCCGGATGCTTCGGCAGCACCCCCGATCCGGTCCGCTGTCCATCGCACAAGATGCCGTACGAGAGTTTTCGGAATGCTGGCGTTTACGGCATACATTGACATATGGTCGCCGTTGTAGGTGGCCCAGCCGAGCGCAAGTTCAGAGAGATCTCCGGTGCCCACCACTATGCCGCCGGTCTGGTTGGCGATGTCCATCAGTATCTGCGTCCTTTCGCGCGCCTGCGAATTTTCGTAGGTTACGTCGTGGACTGCCTTGTCGTGCCCGATGTCAAGAAAATGGCGGTCGCAGGCCGCTGCGATAGGTATTTCCCTCACCGTCACCCCGAGCGTCCCCATAAGGTCGAGCGCGTTGCGGTATGTCCTGTCGGTTGTTCCGTATCCCGGCATCGTCACTCCGATGATCTGTTTCCGGTCCCACCCGAGCCTGTCGAACGCCTGAACCGTCACGAGCAGGGCGAGCGTGCTGTCGAGGCCTCCGGAGATTCCGATGACTGCGCTCTTGCAGCCGATGCGGGCGAGCCTTGTCAGCAACCCTTCCACCTGAATGTCAGAGACTTCGCGGCAGCGCTCGTCCAGAGACTCCGCAGAACCGGACGGAACGAACGGATGCGGGTCTATGTCGTGGTGGAGAGCGTCTTCAAAGTCGGTGTCCGCCGCATCTCCGAGGGAAACTGTGCGATAGGATGTTCTCCAGTCCTCCTGCCCGTCAGGGGAGAGCGCCCGGAAAGTACTGCTTTTCTGCCTGAGGGTTTCAAGCCTCCCGCTGTCGATGTCCGCGACTGTGAGCGAATCTTCGATGCTGAAACGGGGATTCTCCGCAAGGATGTGCCCGTTCTCGGCAATCAGGGAGGCTCCGGCATAGACGAGATCCTGTGTCGATTCGCCGTAACCTGCTGAACAGTAGATATATCCTCCCGTTGTCCTGGCCGATTGCATCGAGACCAGATTGCGCCGGTAGCCGTCCTTGCCTATGACTTCGTTGCTTGCGGAGAGGTTCACGGTGAGCAGCGCTCCGGCAATGCTGTGGAACGATGACGGCGGAACCGGAGTCCACAGGTCTTCGCATATCTCCACGGCGAACGAAGTCTGTCCGAGCGAAAAAATCTGGTTCGGCCCGAGAACCGTCCGCTGTCCGGCGTAGCTGAAGTCCGCCGGTGAACTCATAAACTCCGCCCCTGAAGTGAACCACCGGGCTTCATAGAATTCCCCGTAGTTTGGAATATGGATTTTCGGAACGAGACCGTGGATCTTTCCCTTGCGGATAACAGCGGCGCAGTTGTAGAGATGCCCGGAGCAGCGCACCGGGACACCGATGACGACCGTCACGTCCAGACCTTCCGTGTGCCGGGCAATCCCGGCCGCAGCCTTTTCCGCAGACTCGATCAGCAGGTTCTGTCCGAACAGGTCGGCGCAACTGTATCCAGTGACGCAGAGTTCCGGGAATGCAAGCAGTGAAATCTGCTTTTCTTCAGCTCTGTCGATGAGTTCACAAATCTTCTCCGCGTTACGCATCGGGTCGGCGAGGCTCACCGTGGGAACGGCCGCCGCAACCCTTATAAATCCATAATCCTTCATAGTCGCAGTCTGTTATCTCTATTGGGCATTGAGCACCAGCAGTTCAACTCCCTTTTCGGTGTTCTTGAGGCTGACCAGTCCGGTCGTTACATCGATTTCTGCAACCGTGAGCGAAAGACCGCTGACAGTCTTGACTCCGTCACGGCTGCCGGCAACCCTGTAGGTCAGGTCTGCCCTGACGGTCTGCCCTTCCTCCGATGGGAAAGCATCGCAGCGGAGCCTGTACCATCTGTCCCCGCTGTCCGTTGTCATCAGAACGAGATTGTCCGGGCTGATATGCACTGACTGCCAGGTGTTTTCGTCATATTGATAGATTTCCTTGCCATTGACGCTGAGAGCCGTTTTTTGCTTGTCTGTGTCCGGATCGGTGCCCGGTTTCGGCTCGTCCTTCACGCACGAGGTTAAAGCCCACCCGGCGCACACGCAAAGCGCAAAAACGCCGCCGGTGAGAATTGTTGCCGCTATTCTGGATGCCTTTTTCATTTGTACTTCTATTTTACTTAAGTTTCGCATGTACCCTAACACGTTGGGGGTTCGTGTGTTACCCGTATTGGGG
>CAVEHG010000160.1:0-3409 GCA_963615405.1 bacterium
CAATTCCATAAACATAACCCACGGAAAATACACGGTCTGCGATGCCGAGCATCCGCATTACTACTTGAACCTCACGGCGGCGAAGGTCATCACGAAGCCCTCGCAGAAGACGGTGTTCGGCCCGGCATATCCCGTCATAATGGATGTCCCCCTGCCGATCGGTCTGCCGTTCGGATTTGTACCGAAACGTCCCGACAGAGCCACGGGAATCCTGATGCCGACTTTCGGTGAGGAAACCGCGCGAGGATTCTATCTGCGTGATTTGGGGCTGTATTTCGTAATCGGCGATTATTTTGACATATCGCTCACCACGAGCATATACACACTCGGTTCGTGGAGCGTCGATGTCAATTCGAGGTACAAGGTAAACTACAAGTGTACGGGAACCTTCGCATTCAATTTCTCGAATGACCAGACGGGTGAAAAGGGCGCGGCGGACTTTTTCCAGAGCCGCAACTTCGGTGTGAAATGGAGCCACTCGCAGGACTCCAAGGCCATTCCGGGAGTTTCGTTCAGCGCCTCGGTGAACTTCTCCAGCCCGGCGAACAGCAGGTATAACTCACATTCGGTTACCGAAGCCCTCCAGAACCAGATTTCGTCCTCCATATCGTTTTCAAAGAACTGGAACGGAAAGTTCAACCTTTCTGTGAATGCCCTGCACAGCCAGAACACGCGTGACACGCTCTGCAACTACTCGTTCACTCTGCCTAATGTGACTTTCTCGATGAGCCGGATCTATCCGTTCAAGAAAAAGAACCGCGTCGGAAAGGAAAAGTTCTACGAGAAATTCTCAATCGGCTACAGCACGACGCTGCAGAACAAGATCAACTTCGAGGCGAAGGAGTTCGGAAAGCCGGGATTCACTGACAAGTTCCAGAACGGAATGACGCACAATTTCCAGATCGGGCTCCCGAATTTCACTCTTTTCAAATATATAAATGTGACTCCGAGCCTCAGCTACGGGATGAACTGGCATTTCCGGCGACAGGAGATGAAATACATAGAGCCTCAATATGATGCCGAAGGAAATCTTGTGGACGGCACAGGGGTCGTTGAGACGACGCTAGGCAAGCAGTTCGGGACTTTCGGGGCGACGCACACATATTCCGGAGGAGTGTCGATGAGCACGCGTCTTTACGGTATGTTCAATTTTGGGCAGCACCGCAAGCTTCAGGCAATCAGGCACGTGGTTTCACCTTCGATTTCTATGAACTTCTCTCCTGAGAAGGGACTGGCGTTCAACGGATGGAGGACGCTCAGCTATACTGACCCCAAGACAGGAGAAACGGTCAACAGGGACTATAACATATACAATTACAGCGGTGCGCTATACTCCGCCCCGGGAAAGGGAAAGACAGGAAGCGTCAGCATGAGTCTCGGAAACAATTTCGAGGCTAAAGTCCGTGATCTGCGGGACACTACAGGCACGGGGTCCAAGAAGATCAAGCTGATTGACCAGCTGAATTTCAGCACCGGGTATAATTTCCTCGCAGATTCCCTGAAAATGAACAATGTGGGCGTTTCGCTCTCGACCTCGGTTTTCGGAAAACTCGGCATCAGCGCGAACTGCAACCTCGACCCGTACGCCGTGGACGGCAAGGGTAAGAAATACAACAAGTTCAGCATCGCTTCCGGCGGTCCGCTCCTGAGGCTGACCAACGCAAGCGCATCCCTCTCCTACTCTCTTTCCGGAGACGGTAAAATCAACGGAAACGACGGAACAAAGCAGTCCGGAGGGAATCCCGCCGACTATTACACGCGGATTTACTATCACCCTGTCACGGGGGAATACATCCCTGGCGGCTGGCTCTATTATATGAACCCGGATGTTCCGTGGTCGGTGAATTTCAACTATTCGTTCTCCTACAGCAAGTCATATTCCTATCTTTCAGAGACTAAGCAGCTCATAACCAACCACCGCTTCAACCAGACGCTCGGAGTCTCCGGAAATGTGAAGATTACGCCTAAACTGTCGATAAACATGCAGACCGGATTCGACATAATGGCGATGAAGATCACCACGACCCAGATTTCGGCGACCTACGACCTGCATTGCTTCAACATTTCGTTCTCCTGGGTGCCTACAGGAAAGTGGCAGAGCTGGAGTTTCAGGATTGCGGCGAACGCTTCGGCGCTGGCTGATTTGCTGAGGTTTAAGAAGAGCAGTTCCTTCTGGGACAACAACTACCAGTAAAATCGCAGCAAAGGCGATCGGCTTCGTTGCGCGGTTCGATGAAATGCTCACAAACGAAAGGCGGAGGGTCCTTGTTTTATTTGGAGGGTTTCAGAAATATTTATAACTTTGCGGCGTCAATTCTCTTCTGGGCGATTCTATGCCCTCACAGATAATCTGAAATTAAACACATATTTATGCATAAGATTTTTGAATTGAAGGAGATGGACCAGGAAAAACTGGTTTCGCTCGCTTCTGAACTCAAGATTAAGAATTTCAAGAAAATGAGCAAGGAAGACCTTGTCTATGCCATTCTGGATACGGAAGCTGCGGCGAAGGCTGCGCACGATGCAGAAAAGGAGGCTGAGAAAGAGGCGGCGAGGATTGCTGCAGGGCTTCCTGAAAGGACAAGAGGTCGCGGCCGTCAGCGCAAGAGCCAGAATGCTGCTGCGCAGGGTAAAAACGGAGCGGCGGCAGCTCAAGCCGATGTGGAGGCATCTCCGGTAAAAACCGCGGAGACAGCGGAGGCAAAGCCTGTCGCTGAAGTCGCCGAGGCCAGGCAGAACAGGCGGAAACAGGACGGGAAGAAAGAAACTGTTCAGAAGATCGCACAGAAGCCAGAACGTGATTCTGCAGAGCAGAAATCCGGACGCGACTTGAACGCACAGAAGCCTGAACGTGATTCGGCAGAGCAGAAATCCGTACGCGGACGCAGACGGAAGAACAAGGTTGCGGCAGAGAATGCCGCAGAGGAAACCGCACCGGTGAATCCTGAAGTACAGGAGGTTTCGTTTGAGACTGCCGCTGCGAGGAATACGGAAACTGCACCGGCCGCTGCGAAGAATACAGGATCAGCACCGGCAGCAGATGAATCTTCCAAACCTGCAGTCAAGCGCGACCCAGCCCTTGACGCCGAAGTGGAGGCAATCACAAAGAAGCTCAAGGAACGCAACAGCAATCGGGAAAGGAACGTCCAGCAGAACGTCCAGCAGAACGTCCAGCAGAACGGTCAGAACAATGCTCCCAAGCAACCTAAAATCGAATTTGAAGGTACTGTAGAGGCCACGGGAGTGCTCGAAACGCTTCCGGAAGGATATGGCTTCCTCCGCTCATCGGACTACAACTACATCAGCTCCCCGGACGACATCTATGTTTCCCAGTCCATTGTCAAGCAATACGCTCTCAAAATGGGCGACACCGTGGTGGGAGACATCCGTCCGCCGAGAGAAAACGACA
>CAVEHG010000161.1:0-3341 GCA_963615405.1 bacterium
CCTTCCGTCCCCTAAAAGGGGAAATCGTGCTCCGTGCGCACTATCACACAAAGCCTTCGCTTCGCTGTTCTCCGCACGGCGCTTGAGCGCCTGGGGGATTTTTTTCGGCCTCACGGCCGGCGGGCAGAAGCCCTCGTCAAGTTTCGCATTTGCGAAACTTGAGTATATAATTTTCAATAAAACAAAAGCAGGGGCCCCTTTCCCAATCACACAAAAGTGTGTGACTTTGTCAGTCAGCCTCTGCAAATTTAGTAAAATTTCTGTGAATCCTACGACTAAAGAACTGTCATAATGGCTCCGACGAGTGACAGAATGGCGTAGAACTCAGGAAGAGCGGCATAGATGAGCGTGTTTGTCATCACATTGTGTCCCTGGCTCTCACCGACGATACCGTTGGCGCAGACCTGACCCTGACGGATTGCGGAAAGAAGGCAGACAAGACCCACTGCGAGTCCCACGCCGAAGAGCTTCGGCCCCATTACTGCAAAATCCGGCTTGAAGACAACCAGCCAGAGCAGGAAGCCTACGAATCCGTAAAGACCCTGGGTTGCAGGAAGTGCGGAAAGCACCATATAGGTGGAAGATTTTTCAGGAGTCTTCTTGAGCGCTCCTTCAGCCGCGTTTGCGGCGATGGTGGTTCCGTAGCAGGAACCGATGCCGGCAAGGCCAAGCATAAGGCCGAGTCCGAGATAACCGAGAATTTCGTTCATAATTGTATAAATTTTATTGTTACTTTTTTTAAAAAATTACTGAAACCTTCTGTGTCAATGATCTTATTTCTTCAGAGGATTGTATTTGAGTCCTGTCCCTTCGTATCCGGAATTCTTGAAATACTCGACGAAGGTCAGACGCAGCGGATGCACGAATGCTCCGAGGCAACTCATCGCGAGGTTCAGGACGTGTCCGAATATGAGTATTATGATGAAGAACACCCAGTTGAGCCCCGGAACCGGAATTCCGAGAATCATTTCGCCCATCAGGTTGAACGCGTTGCCGAGCATACCGCCCGCAAGCCCGAGGGCATAGAGTCGGATGTAGCTGAGGGTGTCGCTCATAAGTCCTGTGACCATATTGTAGGTGTCCCAGAGACCTGAACCGATGTTGAGAAGAGGGTTGCGCCCCGGTTTGTTGAAGATGTAGATTCCAAGACCGCTCACGACGGCAAGCGCGATGACAACCCATTTGAACGCCTCCGCACTGAGAACTTCGGTCATAAGAAGCGCAGCCGCGATGATGCCGCCCACGATGAGAATTGTCCATCCCCAGGTGCTGATTGTCTCCCTGAAACCGAACCTCCGCGTGTAACCTATTGTCTTTATGATCATTGCAAGGCAGATATGGAAGACTCCGATGCCGATGGCGAGCACCATCTGCGCCGGGAATCCGGCAATCTTCGCGTCCGGGAACCATCCGTCGACGCAGACCGCCTTGAGCCAGGCCGGAGTCCACGAGGCGGACAGAAGGCTGATTCCGAAGAATGTCCCGAGCAGCGTGCCCACTACGATTGTCATGGCGCCGAGGAATATGACGAGCCTGTACATCTTTCCGAGGCTCGACCCCTGCATCTTGAATTTCATGAACAGTCCGATGAGCACGAGCAGGATTCCGTATCCGGCGTCCCCGAGGCACATCGCGAAGAACAGCATAAAGAACGGCGCGAGCACCGGAGTCGGGTCGAACTCGTCATAGGCCGGCATTCCGTACATTCCGGTGAGCACTTCAAAGTTGCGTGCGAACCAGTTGTTCTTGAGTTTGACAGGCGGGTTGTCCTCCTTGGTGGCGGGCTCGCTGCAGTACCAGATGTCGAGATCGTCTAACACCTTGTTCAACAGTGGTGTATCCTCTGTCGGAGCGAAGCCCGTGAACACAGTCAGGTGGTCTTCCGCAGCCTTTTCAGTCGCGGCGGTCGCAAGGTAGAGGTCAAGGGAAGAGAGCTTTTCGGAGTAGATTTTCTCAATCTCCCCTTTGCAGTCCTTGAGAGCTGCAAGGTCTCCCCGCGCATCGGAAAGCTGCTTTTCCTCTTCCTTGAGTTTCGCCTCTGCCTCGTTCACGCTGATCTCCGGCGCTCCCACTGCCTCAATCGGGAAGCTGTACTCTTCATCCGCCGGAGCGACAGTCACGAAATAGACCTTCTGCGCGTCCTCGCTGATGACCTGCAGGGCCTGAATTTCCCCCCATGCGGGGTCGAATTTCTTTTTTAGGCAGGAGTAGAAGCGGATTTTCAATCCCTTTGATTCAAGGGACGCGACGCTTGCAGAGTCGAAATCCCCCCACGGACGCAACGCGTCCACCTGTTTGGTGGCAGCGGCAACTGCACTTGAGAGGCTTGCAATCCTGGAGTCGGCATCCAGCACAGCTTTCACCGGGCAGCCGTCAACTGCGGCCTTGCCTTCCGCGGTGTCCTTGCATCCCTTGAGGATGGAAAGCGCCTTCTTCGCGTCAGAGGCCTCGGAAAGCATCCCGGAAGACTTCTCGTCGACAGGTTTCAGCGACCTTGTTATGTCGATGACCCCCAGTGACTGAATCTTCTCCAAGAATCCTTCGGTCTGCCCGCTGAGCAGAATGAAGGAGTATTTAGTCATTTTAGTTACCACTTTCTGCGTCCTCCTCTTCCGCGTGCCTTTGCTTAACGATTTTCGATGAAGCCTTGGAGAGGTTCTCCTCGTCCTCCATATACCTCTTTATCTTGCGGATAGCCTCCTGATAGCCAGGAATCTGAACCTTTTCATAGAGGTTCACCTTCTGGGTGGTCTTTTTCCTCTGGAAATCCAGAATCCGGCTTTTCTCCCTGTAGACTTCCGACTCTATGCCGAGACGCGAGAGTTCCTTGAGAATTGCCACGCCGTCCGCGTACCAGGCCGGTTTCGCGAATGCGTTGAATTCGTGGATTTCGTAGGATATGCCCTTCAGCTCCGGAGTCTTCACTCCCGCCACTTTCACTGTGACAAGGTCTATGTCCGTGATTGAAATGAGTCCGGGGTCGAACTCGTTCCAGAGGGCTGCAAGATAATCGTATTTTTTGAGGGCGGCTTCAAGGTCTTCAATCAACTTCTCCGAATAATCTTTCGCACGCCGCACCTCCAGCCTCAGTGCGCTCTCCTTGTTTTTCAACGTCGGGAGGGCGTTCTGACGCATCTTGAGCTGCTTCGTGGTCTCATTCAGCGAAGTTTTGTTGTATTGAAACTTAATAGCCATAATTTGTGGATTTGTTAATCTTTTTGGTCTATATCCATTTTTCATCGGTCATCTGGCCCGCCAAACTCCCTCGTCCAAAATGAATCTATACTCAAAAATCTTTAACAAATATGTTTGTGTAATTCCTAATTCTTCCAGTATTTGTC
>CAVEHG010000162.1:0-3335 GCA_963615405.1 bacterium
GTGTATGCTCCCTTCTTCGGAAGAAGGGAGCATACACTCCTCCAGCATATCCTCCGGAGTAACGTCAAGTTTCACACCGTCAATGACATACTTGGAACTGAAAGCGTCCTGATTCTGTTTCATAGAACAAGAATTTAAGTTTCACGCAGGAAAATGCTATGAAATGAGAAATTTATGATGAACTTCATTCGCCGAAAAGGCGTTTCATATCGTTGCCTATATATGCCGAGGCCTGCTTTTCCGGGATGAACTTCCAATTGCCCAGAAGAGATTCGTCCCAGAGACTTTCCGCCTCAAGCACAGGATGTTCGCGGAGGTAGCCGTACAGGAGCGTACGATATTCAGGGTGTCTTGCCGTGATGCGGGAGTCGATTTCCGACGGGTCGATCCCTGCTGCCTTGAGCAGTCCTCCCCCTCCGCAGGCGCGGTAGGAAGTCATTGCGACATTGTACTCGCGTGCAGGGTCGAAAGGAGTGCCGTCCGCCATCCGAAGCACCGTGACACGTTCCCCTTCAGGTTTCGTCACATCCACCGTGTAGCTGATGCCGGCCGCAGAATCGAAGTTGTATGAACGGTTGACGAACGACCATCTGACGCGGGAAGTGCGCGGGTCGGGGCGGTTCACAATCTTGAGCAGCGCCGGCGACGAATCACCCGGAGTCCCGTAAAGCCGTGACGGAGCGAGAGTGTTGATCCACTGCCCGTAGGAGGCTTCGAGATAATTCTTTATTTCACGGCCGGACATCTTTACAACAAACAGCTGGTTTTCATACGGATAGATGGTGAAGAGGTCGTTATAGACTATCGTTCCCGGCTTCACCGTGCCGTTGAATGTAAGCGGAGCTGCAAGTGAAATGTCAACTCCCGGCTGCGAAAGACCGATACGGTGCACGAGCGCAAGGTAGGGAGACATACCGGCGTAGCCGTCGCGGGTTCGGAGTTCCGTGTCGAGTTCGCCCACCCGCTGAAGGGTGAAATCCTTGACTGCGAGATAATCTTTATGGAAAAGCGCCTTCATTTTCTCATCGGCCGGTTCTGCCTTGAGCGGGATGAGCCCGGTCGAAACCGTTTTGGAAACGACTTTCCCGTCCCGGACTTCTACTGTCAGATGTCCGTGGCCCAGGTTGCGGCAGTGGCTTCCGGCATTGATGAATCCGAACGTACTATCCTCATTCACAGTGACATAAGGCCTGTGATCGTGAGCGCAGAGCAGGAAATCCACACCCCGCAGGGAGTTGTAAAGGTCAAGTCCCTCGGCTTCAAGGGAGGAACCGTCCCCCTTCCCGGAGGCTGTGTGGGTCGCCACGATTACGACATCCGGACGGTGTTCCGCAACGACCTCATCGACTTTCGCCTGCATCATGGAGACAATAGGCTCGAAGCGGATTCCGCTCCACAGTTCCGGCGTAAGCCAGGCTGCGATGTTGGCGTTCCCCGCTCCTATCACCGCGATTTTCAACCCCTTGCGTTTGAGAATAACATATTCCCGGAAATACGCCTTACCGTTGTCCTCCCGCACTGCGTTCGACGCAAGCCACGGAGTCCGCATCTGACGGCGCACACGGTCATAGACCCTGTGTCCGGTCTCGATGTCGTGGTTTCCGACGCAGACGGCGTCATATTTCATATAATCGGCCATCCTCGCATAGAGGTGAGGGGTGAGAGTGTCGACGTAATTGAAGTAATATGCGGCATTGTCGCCCTGGAGACAGTCTCCGGCATCAAGGAAAATGACTGACTCGGGACCGTTTGCCGTGCGTACGCTGTCAACATAGCGGTTGACGGCAAAGAGGGACGGCCGCACACGGGAGGAGGTGTAGGTCGAGTCGAACCAGGTCCCGTGGACATCTCCGGTGCTGAAAAGGTCAAATTCATAGACTCCGTCCTTAGGCCCGCAGGATGCGAGAGCAAGGAGAGACAAGGCAATTGTCAGAGTACGTAATTTTCTCATATTTAGGAATTTACTCTTATCTAACTGATATTTCATCGAAAATTCGGAGGTCACCTCGGTTTAGGCGTATTAAACGGATTTTCGTCATTCGGCAGGGAAGGCGCGTTTTGCCCGGATGGCGTTCATCAGCTCGTTCAGATCGAACACAAGCGAGACCATCTGGTTTGTTCCCGAGTATTGTTTCTGATGGAAATGGAAGAAGACCGAGGCGCGAAGGTGAAGTCCCTCGCAGATCTTCGGGGCATAGTAGATTTCAAGGCGGTCGTAGAGCCCGCTCTGGATTGCACCCGTGTGACCATCCCCGACATCATTCCAGTCCGCCCGACCCGGATCAACGAATTCATAGAACGGGTCGCCGAGATAGAAGTTGCCCCCGTACGGGACTCCGGCGGCATCGATCTGGTGGCTGTACGGCATCAGATTCCGGCCGACGGTCAGACTGTTGCGGACTCCCGCGCCCCAGTGCTGCAGAGTGGCTGTCAGATCCCCCGCATAAGGCGCGACATAATGGCCTATGTTCACACGGTCGCGCTGCAGGGTCTGGATCCATCCGCATTTGAGCGAGAGTTCCTGAATGCCGGTCAGCGGTGCGAAGTCGAAAGTGACATAAGGCTCGGCGAGTATGTTGTCATTGACCTGTCGCACGACATCTGAGCAGGCGTAATGCAGCATATATGCCTCCCAACCCACTTTAAGCCACTTGACCGGGCGGACCCGGCCGGATGTGAACACCATAAATTCCTCGCGTCGCTCCCCGTCCTTCACCCCGATCCAGTCAAGTCCGAGCTCAAAGTACGAGCGCGGGCGTTCCCAGCTCAGCAGCAGTCCCTCGAAGCGGTTGTCGTAGAATTTGAGATAATCCGAGAAGAATAGCGGCGACCAGTCCCCTTTCGAGAAACTCCTCGGAAGCAGCCCGGCGGAAAGTCTGAAGTCCGTTTCGTGGAACTGAATTCCCAACTGGTACCATATCAAGGCTTTGCATTGGATTTCCCTGTCAGTGGTCCCGAACTGTGACAGAGCGTCGACTCCGACCATCATCTTGTGGGATGTACTCCCGAGTCTTGCGTCAAATCCGACAGCGGGCGCAAGCCGTGCCCCGAAAAGGGTCTGTGACTTCTGGAAATCGCTCCGGGCATATTCCCTGTTGTCGAAACGGAAGTCAAAGTTCACGTCGTAGGCGAAGCTGATCCGGCCGGGGGATTTTTCCCGGGCGGGCGAAGCTTCCTGAAGGGACGGTTCTGCAGTGCCGGACAAGACCTCCGTGGCGGATGGTGTCTCCTGTGCGGACAAAGCCGTAGGGCACGCTGTTGCCAGAAAGAGCGAAGCCATCGTGAACACCTTCACGAAAATATCGGATGCGAGAATGTTTCTTGACATATCCTGC
>CAVEHG010000163.1:0-3313 GCA_963615405.1 bacterium
GAGAAGATCTTTCTGAGAGTCGGAGAGGGCTTTTTTCAGATCTTCAAGACCCTTTCCCGTCTTTGCGGAAATGCCAAAAATTTGGATTTCTGATTTTGAACTGCCGTTTTGCAATTTAACGGGATCTGATTCAGCCGATGACGCAGAATTATGGATAACTTTCAAATAATCAATAGAAGAAACTATAATATTTTGTAGCGCAACAACTTTGTTATAAACATCATCGTCATTCAAAACGTCAATTTTGTTCAGCAATACTATGAGTTTTTGCTCCTGTAGGTTAACTAGGGTGAGTAGGTCCCGCAGATTCTCCCGGATTTCCTCCACGCTCTTCCCGCCGTCAAGCATCGCGAGCACAATCGACGCCTCGGCGAGTTTCCTGTAGGATCTCTCGATGCCGAGGCGCTCCACCGTGTCAGCTGCGTCCCTCAGACCAGCAGTATCGATGAAGCGGAAAAGAACCCCGCCAATATTCAGGGTCTCCTCGATGGTATCGCGGGTAGTGCCGTCGATGGGGGAGACAATCGCCCTTTCCTCGCCGAGAAGAGCGTTGAGAAGTGTGCTCTTTCCCGCGTTCGTGCACCCGACAATTGCCGTAGGCACTCCGTTTTTGAGCGCGTTGCCCAACTTGAAAGACTCCATCAGAGAGCCCACGTGCGAGAGGATCTTGTCCAAAAGAGCCCGAAGCTCGCTACGGTCCGCAAACTCCACTTCTTCCTCGCTGAAATCCAGCTCCAGCTCCATCAGGGTCACAAGGTGCAGAAGTTCCGCCCTCATAGCGGCGAGTTCAGCCGAAAAGCCTCCCTTCATCTGCGAGATTGCCACCCTGTGCGAGGCCTCGGAGGTGGATGCTATCACGTCTGCGACCGCTTCCGCCTGGGCAAGGTCCATTTTTCCCGAAAGAAACGCCCTTTGGGTGAATTCCCCCGGACGGGCCATCCGGCAACCCTGCTCCAGAAAGAGGCGCAGGATTTCTCCGACAATGTACTTTGACGCGTGGCAGGAAATCTCCAGCGAGTCCTCGCCCGTGTAGGAATGCGGAGCGCGGAAAAGGCTCACGACCACATCGTCAAGAAGCGTCCCCCCGCGGCTGATGCTTCCGTAGTGGAGTGTATATCCCTTCGACGAGGAAAGGTCTCCCTTGCGAAGCTTAATCACCTTGTCAGCGAGAGCGATGCACCCTTCGCCGCTCACCCTCACGACCGAAATAGCACCTGTCCCCGGAACCGTCGCCGGAGCGCATATAACATCACTGAAATTTGCCATATACCCGATTAAGAAGCAGTTTCTGATAGTCCCAAGCCTGTATTTACAATAACCATAACCAGGAAATACAGACTTGAGTGATAATTCCGGCGCGAAGTTACTAAATATTCACTCATAGATTGCACTTCGGGAAAAGTTTAGTAACTTGCATTTTTTTTCGCGTTAGAAAAAATGTTTTATTCGTACATATTTATGAAAAAGTTATCCTGTCGCATTGTTCTTGTATTCGCATCTGCGTTTCTGATCGCAGGTTGCGTGAAAAACTCAGACTTCGAGGCTCTGCAAAGCCGTGTGGATTCCCTCGAATCCGACAAAATCGCCTCGATCGAAGCGCTGATTTCTTCAATCAATGCATCCGTCACCTCACTTGAAGGCACGGATGTCTCCCTTCAGAACTATATCACCGAACTCAATAAGCAGGTCGCCGAACTGAAAACGACAGACGGTACCCAGGCGGATGAAATTGCCGGTCTCCAGAGCAAAATAACTGAACTTGAGGCTGCAATAGCCAGACTCGAAGCCAAGGACACCGAACTCCAGAACCAGATTACAAGTCTGAAGACATATGCAGAAAAACTGGTCTCGGACTCAAAAACCTGGGCAAACGCCACCTTCGCCACCCTGGAGCAGTACAATGCCTCCGCCAAAACAATTTCCGAAATTCAGGAAACCTTGACGGCGATTGACGGCAAAATTACGGCAACCGTAGAGACGGCAACGGCGCACACAACTCTCCTTGAAAACATCCAGTCCACAATCTCCGCGATGCAGCTTGACATCGACACGCTCAAAAACGAGGTGTCCTCCCTTCTTTCCCGCGTTCAGTCAATCACTTATGTGCCGAAATACTCTGACGGAAAGGTATCTGTAACTTACATTAAGGACGGAGCCACAATAACTCCGGGCATCGCGGAATTCGATTTCAAGGTGAAACCGGACAACTTTGCCGCTGACATCGCCACTCTGTGGGCCGCTGACAAAAGCATACTTTCAATGACTGCATTTTACGCCGTAACCAAGGCAGTACCCGACGAGGTCGCTCTGGAAATCACGGCTGTGACCGCCGAAAATGGCTATCTGAGCATCATAGCAAGTGCAAAAGGACTTGACGATTATGACTTCTACAACGGGAACATCTCTGCAAGTGCCTGCCTGAACCTGTCTGACGGAAACAACGATCTCACCACGTCAACCTACATCAATCTGATACCTCAGTGCGTCACTCCAGTGTCCATAACCTTCGAAGATACAACATTCAAGAACTACTGCCTGCAGAACTTCGACATTGACTCCGACGGCAGGTTCACAGATTATGAACTTGAGCGGGTTACTCAGATGGACTGCAGCGAGTACGATTTCACATCGCTTGTGGGAATCGAATACTTTACGAAACTTGAGAGCCTAAATTGTTCTGGCAACACTCTGGAATCTCTGGATGTGTCCGCCCTGACCGCTCTTACCTCGCTGGACGTGACCGGAAATGAGTCGCTTGCAAGTCTCACGACAAG
The DNA here is from genome assembly GCA_963615405.1 of bacterium. Classification (GTDB taxonomy): domain Bacteria; phylum Bacteroidota; class Bacteroidia; order Bacteroidales; family UBA932; genus Cryptobacteroides. The sequence goes on from CAVEHG010000163.1 coordinate 2,775, forward strand.
CGGCACTCCATTTTCTTCGCTCAAGGCTTCCGCCCAGTTCGTAGGAAAAGCTGTGACTTGCAATGGAGTCACCGGAGTTGTCATTAAAGTCGGGGCTGACTATGTGAGGATAGTCTCGGGAGATGAAACTAAAGCCAGTTATGCGGACGGTGAATCCTGGGCAACGGGGCTTGGCTCCGGATGGGAGGTCGCGACAACAGGAGATTTCCAGACTCTATACCCCCGGAAATCAGATATCAACGAGACATTATCGTCTCTCGGATGTTCACAAATCACCGGCGATTATTGGATAAACGCAAAGGATGGGGTCTATATGTTAGATATAGAAAAGTGTGTTTCCTGGCCGTCAACACATACAAGAATTTATAAAATCCGAGCTGCCCGCAATCTGTAACAGATAATCTGATTTTGGCAACCCCGAATTTCCAATGAATTTGAGTACATGCGAAATTTGAATTACTGGTTTTGAATTATTTGGTAATGAAAAAGTTATACAATTTTCTCACCTTTCTATCCGCATCCGCGTTTCTAATCGCAGG
>CAVEHG010000164.1:0-3311 GCA_963615405.1 bacterium
TTAAGTTTCGCATGTACCCTAATGCGTTGGGTGTTCGTGGGTTACCCGTATGGGGTGGGTTAAATCCCACGCACTTTTTTTACTTCTAATAAGTTCCGCAAGTACGGAAACTGTTTTCATAAAGCCTGCACAATTCGTGCGTTAAAATTTCCTGTCAAGTTCGTCCGCCGGGACTATCACCATAGTCTTTCTGCCGGCAGCCGTGAACTCCGGATTGCTGCTGGTCATCAGCGCGTCTATCAGCCGCCGGGCCTCGTCTGCGTTCTTGAGTCCGTCATACCCCGATGCTCCGAGCACGGCAAGTTTCCCCGCCATATCCGGAAGCAGGAGTTCCGAAATCGCGGAATGATTGTCCTGAAGAAGCAGGAGCAAATCCCCGACCATAGACTCCACACGCCCTTCGTCGGAGGAATATCCCGCCGGAACGGCGTTCACCACGACGGAATCGGTTCCGAACGGGGAAATGTCAAAGCCGAAGCCCTTGAGGAGTTCTCCGTTTGCTTCGATTATCGGAACATTCTCCACTCCGACCCGCACCGGGACCGGGAAGAGCAGCGTCTGGGAGAAACGGTCGGAATCGTCCCCGCGGCGTCCGCTGATGAAACGGTCGTAAAGAATCCTCTCCATTGCGCGTCGGGCGTTCACGACGAGAAGCCCCGACTTGGAATTTGTCACGACATATTTGTCCTGAACCGTTATGAAGCTGCGGGTGACGCCGGAGCGGTCTTCGAACAGCTTGCCGTAGTCGTCACGCCGCTCGACATACGCTGACGTACCGTAAGACCCGCCCTGAGGAGGAATATAGCCCTCTCCTCCCGGCTCAGCGCCTCGCAGGCCACCCTGTCCCGCGGACGTGCCGCCGCCCCCGGAAGACATCCCGAAGTCCGCGAATCCCGAACCCCCGAACGGATCCGGCTGGTTCTGGAAGCCGTCATTCGCAAAGGGATTGTAGTCGCTTACCGGCATTGACGGTTCGACAACCGGCCTGTATTCGTCCGTATGGTTGCCGACCGCCGGAAGTTCCGGCAGTGAAGCCAGGTCAAAATCTATGGACGCGCCTCCGAAGGAATTTTTCCCGAGGGTCTCCCTCACGCAGGCATAAAGCGTCTGAAACACGAGGGAATCGTCCTCGAACTTGATTTCCGCCTTCTGGGGATGGACATTCACATCGACACTGTGCGGATCGACTTCGAGACAGATGAAATATGTCGGAGTCGTTCCCTCCGCAATCATCCCCTCATAGCCTTTCATCACAGCCTTGTGGAGGTAGGGGCTGCGGAAATATCTCCCGTTCACGAAAAAGAGCTGGTTACCCAGTCCCTTGCGCGCCTTGTCGGGCCGCCCGATAAAACCGGAAATCCGCATTATGGAAGTCTCCGCGGATATCTCGGTGATTTCAGCCGCCACACCTGCACCGACGATGTCCTGAATCCTGAATTTCAGCGATTTGGCCGGACGCAGGACATAGACCTCGCGGTTGTTGTGGATCAGGGTGAAACTTATGTCCGGCCTGGTGTAGGCCACGTGCTGGAATTCGGTCACTATATGCTTGAGTTCCACGCTCTCGGATTTGAGGAACTTGCGGCGTGCGGGCACATTGTAGAAAAGGTTGCGCACGGAAAAGTTCGACCCGACAGGGACAGCGGTTTCGACAACCGAAAGCAGCTGTGAATCAGCAAAATCCACCTGACATCCCACTTCATCCTCCGCCCTGCGCGTCTTGAGGGTAACCTCCGCCACGGCAGCGATTGAGGCGAGCGCCTCACCCCTGAAACCGAAACTGCGGATGTTCATCAGATCTTCGGCGGAAGAAATCTTCGAAGTCGCGTGGCGCTCGAACGCCAGCACTGCCTGGTCCGGAGACATTCCGCAGCCGTTGTCTATGACCTGAATCTGCGTCCTTCCCGCATCCTTAATGATTACGCTGATCTGTGTCGCCCCGGCATCCACAGCATTCTCCATAAGCTCCTTAACCACGGAAGCCGGCCTCTGGACGACCTCCCCCGCAGCTATCATATTCGCTATATTGCTCGGCAGAACTTTAATATCCATACCTGTTGTCTGAGTTTCGCCTATTCATTGTTCAACTTAAGTTTCGCAAGTGCCCTGATCCGTCGCGCCCTCCATTGCCCCACTATTGGACAAACAGAAGCGGATAGAACTTGGCGATCAGATAGACGATGACAAACGCCAGAATGAGCGACACCGCCCCGAGAATGCGCTGCACCTTGTTCGCCCCGCGGGTCTTGGAATAATTTCCGTTCCTCAGGCTCCCTCTGATGTAAGAGCCGGGGACATATTTCTTCTCCCGGGACCCGTCAACAGCCCCGAATTTTTCCTTCAGCGCCTCCTTTTCCTCGTCATAGTAACGCGGCCTGTAATTGAAGACCCGGTGTTCCTGAGTCCCGAAGAATCCGAAATTGAACAATCCCATAATCCTGTTTATTCCATCTGTCAAGCATCACGCCTGTGAAACCTGAACTCTGTTTTACTTCAATCACGCCCCGATTTCCATCGGAGATATAGACATATCCTGCAAATTTAATCATTTTTCATTATTTTTGCGTCCGGCATACGGGCTTTGTGCCCCCATACGGGTAACCACCGAAACCCAACGGATTAAGGTACATTCGAGACTTAAGGATATAGATATATATGAACACGACTGACATACGGATAGGACAGGGATATGATGTCCACGCAATTGCGGAAGGGCTGCCGATGTGGCTCGGAGGAGTGAAAATCGATGGTCCGACGGGGTTTGTGGCACATTCGGACGGGGACGTGGCGATTCACGCCCTGTGCGACGCGATGCTCGGGGCACTCGCGCTCGGCGACATAGGGCGACATTTCCCTGACACTTCGGACGAGTTCCGGGGAATCGACAGCAAAATTCTGCTCGGACGCGTGAACGCCCTCGTCAACGCTCAGGGCTACAGGCTCGGAAATGCCGACATCACCGTCGCGCTCCAGGCTCCCAAACTCGCCGCCTACATCCCTAAGATGCGCGAAACCCTTGCCGGCATACTCGGATGCACCCCCGACCGCATCTCAGTCAAGGCCACCACGACCGAACATCTGGGTTTCGTCGGCCGGAAGGAAGGCTGCGCCGTCTGGGCGACCGTGCTGCTGACGAAAGCAAGTCACATTGACAAATAGAGTTGATTTTATTCAACCCTTTCCCTACTGCACAAAAAAGCAGGCCGACTTTTCAGTCAGCCTGCTCACTCAATTTGTAGCGGGACCCAGGATTGAACTGGGGACCTCATGATTATGAATCATGCGCTCTAACCAGCTGAGCTATCCCGCCA
>CAVEHG010000165.1:0-1579 GCA_963615405.1 bacterium
ACGACAACGAGTGGGGTTATTCAAACAAGGTTTGCGAAATGGCCCGCGTAATCGCGAAGTAAGTTAAATTCTAGGGATTTATTTGAGAGGCTGGCTAAAATTCTTTTTAGTCAGCCTCTTTTTATTGTTACTCGGAGACGACGGACAAGTCACATGGGGAGGGAACGCCATAGACGGTGGCGCGGTCGGTGAACTGCCACATTTCCCAGCCTTTGAAGCGGGGCGGTACAAGTCCGCGGCCGGAGTCGTAACGTGCAATCCAGATGGGGTAGTGCTCATAGATTTCTGGAGAAAGCCGTTCGCGGAGGAAGGCGTCGCCGGTGTAGATGATTGGCCGGCGTCCGTAGTGGCCTTCCACAGCCTTGAGCCAGACAAGTATCCGCCGGTTCAGTTCCGCGTTGCTGCATCCGGAGTGTACGGTTTCAACATCAAGAATAGGGGGGAGGTCTTTGTGGCGGATGTTCCCGACCGTGCGGATGAAGTTCTGCGCCTGCTTTTCAGGCGACTTGGAACTTCGGAAGAAATGGTAGGCTCCGCGGCTGTAGCCCGCCTCGGCAGTGCGCTTCCAGTGATCCGGGAAAAGCACGTCACGGTGCCGTTCGCCTTCCGTCGCCTTGATCATCACATATTTGACCCTGTGTATTCCGCTCGCCGATTTTATCGACCTTATCGTGTGCCCGTGCGGATCTGTGAGCACCATCAGCGAGTCCCAGACTATGTCCCTGTTGTACTTGGAGATATCCACGGCATAGGCGTAATGTCCGTCGGGGACCCTCACTCCCGTGTCGCCGGAACAGCGGCTGACAATCAGGGGCACGGGGACCAAGAGCACAAAGCTCAGCAGCGCCGCGGCTGCGAACCAATACACCGAGACGGTCTTTCCCTCCTGTTTTTTCCTTCTCTTTTTCCGACTTTTATTCTTTGGAGTTTTTCCTGAGACTCTCTCAGACACCTTCCGACGGGTCTCCCCGGATGCCTTCTCCGGCATCCTGCGGGCTTCCTTGCCTGTTATCTTGTCTTTCATTTTGGGGAGACGAAGCCTCAGACCCCGGGCTGCCGGCTCGGAGTGAATGTTTCAGGAACCGGCATCTGATAGACCGATGCGCGGAGAAATGCGGTGTAGGCCTCAATGTCGGTGAACAAATCCTGTGTCTCGACGCTTATGGTCTCTCCGATGACTACGCGGTGCCTGCCCTTCGCCTTGTTGAACAGCTCGCGCGGCAGGCGCAACAACCGGACTTTCCAGTCAATCAGGCCGAGAGAGTAGTAAAACCAGGAATTGTGGTCGATAAAACGGACAGGGACAATCGGTACCCGCACCTTTCGGATGAGCCTTATCATACTTTCCTGCCACTGTCTGTCGGCAATTTCCCGATCTTTCGGATGCAGATCCGAGACGGCTCCGGATGGGAAGAATCCCACCGCGTGCCCGTGACCTATGCTTTCAAGCGTCTCTCTCACGCCGTTGAGCGTAGTTTTTGTCGGTTCGCCTTTTTTTGTCGTCGTGGGATTCACGGTTATGAACGCCGGACGGAGCGGCTCGATGCGGCCGAGAATCTCGTTCACCATAACCTTGTAG
>CAVEHG010000165.1:1589-3253 GCA_963615405.1 bacterium
ACTTTGTAGTCCGGCCGGTGAGGCAGGAACAGGTCGAGAAGAACAATCCCGTCAAGTCCCCCGTAGGGGTGGTTGCTGATTGTTATGAAGGCACCTTCAGGAAGATTTTCTAGTCTTTCCGCGTTGCCGATGAGGTAGTTGCACCCCATATTTTCAAGAGCGCCCCGCGCCGCATTTCCTGCCGGGGCAAGTCCATAGATGCTGTTATAGAGCGAGTTGAGTTTGTTTATTCCCACGAGCGACATCAGGCATTTCCCGAACCACTGTCCCCAGGAACCCTTGAATACCGGAGCCATCTCACCCAGTTCCTCAATGCTCAACAACTCGTGCTCCGGTCTCTCAGACTTCTTGCGGAACACCAGGACTTCGGCGAGGAAATAGTTGAGTATGCCCGAGATGCAGACGGCGAGCAGGTTGCAAAGCCACGCATCCCACCCGAAGATTCTCTCGAAGAGAACGAGGAAGACCATCTTAACGATGAACCCGAAAATGCAGGAGACATTGAACCCTCCGAAATGCCGCCAGAAACTTTTCGCGGACGAGCGGTCGCTTATGCGGTTCTTCCAGATCCAGTAGTAGGACATCAGGAAATTCGCGAAGGTTGCCACTTCGAACGAGATTGCCGGGCCGATCCAGTATTCGCCCCAGTACGAGAACCCGTCCCAGAATCCGCTCGCAGGGTGAATTTCGGTCATCCTGTGAAGTACCCAGCCCACGAACCAGAGAACGGCCGTATCAACGACCGTTCCCAGGGCCCGGCTTACCACGAATTCGACCCATTTCTTCAAAGAGAGGGTCTTTTCCTTTCCGGTCTTTTCCCCGCTATCAAGAGAGTTCCTGTTCTCTTCCATCTGTCGCCGCCGCAGTGAATCAGTCTTCGAAATGTCCGTCAAAAGGCTTCGGAGGGTCAATCTTTGAAAGCGCCCTTTCGTCCTTGATCTGTGAAGAAATAAGAAGCAGGAAAATTATGCAGCCCAGGCCGATGGCAATCCAGTCGAACGGAGTGTATTCTCCGTTGAGGCTGCTGATTCCGCCTGTGAAGCAATCCACTGTCACGATATAATTCTCCCACGGGAGATAAATCAGAAGCACCACGCAGATTGCCGCGATTATTCGGAATTCAGTAGGTCCGAGTTTCCCGTAAGTGAGCTTGAATTCGTTCTTCAGGATTGTTCCGATGTAGGTGTGGGCGGAAATCGCGAGATAGGCCACGAGCACGAAGAGCGCCACATCCATTCTGACGATAGGGGAGAGTCCCGCGCCGATGCACATCGCGATGATGGTGAAGATGTCCACATTGTGGTCTATGAAGAAGCCATAGACCGGCCTCTGCGTGTGTCTCACACGGGCCATTGACCCGTCGAGGCTGTCACCGTACCAGTTGATGGCAAGTCCGGCCACGGACAGCCACATCCACTGGAGGTCATAGTTCGCAAGGTAGAAGCCGACCGCGCACAAAATGGCGCCCAAAGTGCCGATGACGGTGAGCATATTTGACGTGGCCCACTTAGGCTGGCGTTTTGCAAGCCACACCAGAGCCTTTTTCTCCGCTCCGTTCAGAATGGAGGTCTGGATTCTTGTCGCTTTTTCGTTTCCCATAATATATAATTTAAGTTTCGCATGTACCCTAATGCGTTGGGTGTTCGTGGGTTACCCGTATGGGG
>CAVEHG010000166.1:0-3211 GCA_963615405.1 bacterium
CCACAACACGATAGGAAGCAAAGAGTCCTATTCCACGCTGTGGCAGCGTCCTTACAGAAGGCTCAAGGGATTCGGTCACGTGAAGAGAGGCGACCGTGTGGTTTTCGGATTCCCGAACGGTGACTCGGTTCTCGTCAAAGCGCCCGCAGATGACTACTATATGCTCTGCAGGATGTACGGACGGGATTTCGCAGTCAAGAATTACGGACCTGTGAAGGCCCGGCCTTCCGACAAGAAGGACCATTACGTCAAAAGATGCGTTGCCGTTGCCGGTGACACTCTTGAAATCAGAGACGGAGCGGTCTATGTCAATTCTGAAAGGGAGGCGGTTCAGCCGGGAATGCAGAACAGTTACAAAGTCGTGACCTCAGGCCAGAAACTCAATCAGAGAAGTCTCGAGAGACTCGGGCTGAATGTGGGCGAGCTCTGGTTCGACAGGAATCTTCCGGGTTATCCAGCAATGCCGCTGACGGAAAAGATGCTTGAGCAGCTGAAAGGATTTTCAAGTGTCGTTTCCATAGAACCGAACATCGATTCCTATCCTCCGGACTATCCGGATTCGTGGAAGACCATCTTCCCGTTCTCGGAGAACTTTGAATGGACAAGGGATAATTTCGGGCCGGTCTGGATTCCGCAGAAGGGAGTCACGGTCGAGCTGAACGCGGCAAACCTGCCTCTTTACGAAAGGATAATCACCTCCTATGAGGGAAATGACCTTGAGAAGGACGCGGACGGAACGATAAGGATAAACGGGGAAACGGTTACGGAGTACACTTTCCGTCAGGACTATTACTTTATGATGGGAGACAACAGGCACAACTCTCTCGACTCCCGCTACTGGGGCTTTGTCCCTGAAGATCACATAGTCGGGAAGCCTGCCATAGTCTGGCTCTCAATCGACGGAAACAGGAAGTTTCCGGACAGCATAAGATGGCGGAGATTTTTCAAAATCGTCTAAATGCTTGCTTTTTAGCAATATTTACACGATATTTGCAGCCCGCAAAAATTTGATAATATTAAAAAGTATATAAAATGGCAAAGGTTTGTCAAATTACAGGAAGAAAGAGAATGGTCGGCAACAATGTCGCTCACTCCAAACTGCGCACTAAGCGCGTGTTCGCCCTGAACCTCAAGACCAAGAAGTTCTGGTCGGAGGAAGAGCAGAGGTTCATCACCCTCAAGGTGTCCTGCAAGGGTATGAGGCACATCGAGAAGAACGGTCTCGATGCAACAATCAGAGATGCTCAGAAGAAAGGATTCATTAACCTTGTTTAATTGATTTGAATTATGGCAAAGAAAGCTAAAGGTAACAGGGTGCAGGTCATCCTTGAGTGCACTGAGCAGAGAGAAAGCGGTGTACCGGGTATCTCAAGATACATTACAACAAAGAACAAGAAGAACACGACCCAGCGTCTTGAGAGGATGAAGTACAATCCTTTCCTCAAGAAAGTTACGCTTCACCGTGAAATCAAATAACGAAGGAGGATTAAACTATGGCAAAGAAAGCTGTCGCAACCTTCGCTGCCGGCAAGGGCGGTAAGAAAATGGTTAAGTGCATCCGTATGGACAAGTCCCCGAAGACCGGAGCCTATGTGTTCAACGAACTTCTCGTTGAGGAGGCTGAGGTTAAGGACTTCTTCAATAAAAAATAAAGAAAAATCACCCAAACGGCACGTCTGCGGCGTCGCGTTTCGGAGAATAAAATCCTCACAGCCGAAAGGTTGCTCCGGTTTTCTTCCCTCGCGCGTCTTGCATCTGCACCGCTTGAATGATTTTTCACAAGCTGATTATTCGGGGCTGGCCTTCGGGCTGGCCCCGAATGTTTTTGGAGGGAGGGGCGGTCTCCGTTCAGCCGTGCCTCCGCCGCAGGGCGTATCCTGCTGATTTATACATTTCGTTTCCCGGATGGGAAATCCGGCGGATTTTCAGTATATTTGCAGGTTTGAAATTGAAAGACTTCCGACAAACGGAAAGTTGTTTTGAAACGATGCTTACCCGCTCTGGATTATGGGGATTTTTGACAAGGGAGTAAAAAACACGAACAGGAGCTTCTTCGACAAGCTCTCGAGGGCGATTGTCGGTAAATCGAGGGTCGACGATGGCATACTTGACGCGATGGAAGAGGCTCTGGTAGAGACAGATATGGGCGTGGACACCACTCTGAAGATTATCGACAGTCTGGAGGAGAGGGTCAGCCGCGACAGGTACGTCTCCCTTGAGGAGCTGACTCAGATGCTGCGGGAGGAGATTTCCGCGCTTCTTGATGTTGACGGGGCTGCAGGCTCTGCCGGGGCCGATGTCCCTGCAGGAAACGGCGGAGCGTCATCTCCTGCAGGGACACCGGCCACGGGGACTTGTTCCGATGTTGAGCGTATGATAGACACGTCAAAGAAACCGTACGTGATTCTCGTTGTCGGCGTGAACGGTGTAGGAAAGACCACGACAATCGGAAAGATCGCCGCAAAACTTGCCGCTTCAGGGAAAAAGGTTGTTCTCGGAGCTGCGGACACTTTCAGGGCGGCAGCAGTGGATCAGCTCGTGATTTGGTCTCAGCGGGCCGGCGTGGACATCGTACGTCAGGAAATGGGCTCCGATCCGGCTTCAGTAGCCTATGACTCCGTCAAATCTGCGGTCGCCAAAGGGGCTGATGCGGTGATAATAGACACGGCAGGCAGGCTCCACAACAGGATTGATCTGATGAACGAGCTGACGAAAATCCGCAATGTGATTTCCAAAGTCGTTCCGGACGCTCCGCACGAGGTCCTTCTTGTGCTTGACGCTTCGACCGGGCAGAACGCTTTCCAGCAGGCCAGAGAGTTCTCCCGCGCGACCAAAGTCACTGCACTCGCGCTCACGAAACTGGACGGGTCGGCAAAGGGCGGAGTGGTCGTCGGCATCGTGGATCAGCTTAAGGTTCCGCTGAAATATATCGGAATCGGCGAGGGTGTGGAAGACCTGAAACTGTTTGACAGAAAGGAATTTGCGGAATCGCTGTTCGACATTTCGTCAATCAGGTGATATGTTATGCGAAAATTAAATTTACTCAAGTTTCGCAAGTGCGAAACTTGACAAGGGCTTCTGCCCGCCGGCCGTGAGGCCGAAAAAAACCCAGGCGCTCAAGCGCCGTGCGGAGAACAGCGAAGCGAGGGCTTTGTGCGATAGTGCGCACGGAGCACGATTTCCCCTTTTAGGGGACGGAAGGGGTAAAATG
>CAVEHG010000167.1:0-3140 GCA_963615405.1 bacterium
CTTCGCTTCGCTGTTCTCCGCACGGCGCTTGAGCGCCTGGGGATTTTTTCGGCCTCACGGCCGGCGGGCAGAAGCCCTTGTCAAGTTTCGCACTTGCGAAACTTGAGTGATGTATGAAAAAATCGCAAAAAATAAGTACCTTTGCTTGGTTTTTGCGTCCGTTTCCGTTAGCGGACACGGAAACAGTTCGGCAGGGATCGGAAACACTTCCTCCGAAGGAATGGAAAGAGACAATATATATTTTACAAAATAATATTAACCAATAAGTTATGGCAAACGAAAAGAAATTCGTCACTTGTGACGGAAACTACGCTGCGGCTCACGTGGCTTACCTGTTCAGTGAGCACGCGGCAATCTACCCTATCACGCCGTCATCGACAATGGCAGAATATGTCGACGAGTGGGCTGCGAAGGGTAAGAAAAACCTCTTCGGAGAGACCGTTAAGGTGACTGAGATGCAGTCCGAGGGCGGTGCAGCAGGAGCTGTGCACGGCTCGCTTCAGGCCGGTGCCCTCACCACAACCTTCACCGCATCACAGGGACTTCTCCTGATGATTCCGAACATGTACAAGATTGCAGGTGAGCAGCTTCCGACCGTGTTCCACGTGTCCGCACGCGCTCTCGCGTCACACGCCCTCTCAATCTTCGGCGACCATCAGGACGTTATGGCCTGCCGCCAGACCGGCTTCGCGATGATCGCTTCCGCTTCCGTTCAGGAGGCTCTCGACATCGCCGCTGTGGCACATCTTTCCACAATCAAGTCAAGCATCCCGTTCCTCCATTTCTTCGACGGATTCCGCACCTCACACGAAATCCAGAAGATTGAACTTCTCGACGAGGACGCGCTCAGGGGAATGATCAGCACCAAGGCTCTCGCAAGGTTCAGAGAGCGTGCGCTCAACCCGGACGCGCCTGTGACCCGCGGTTCCGCACAGAACGGCGACGTATATTTCCAGGCACGCGAGGCCTGCAACGGAGCTTATGAGGCAGTTCCTGATGTAGTGGCAAGATATATGGGCGAAATCAGCGAACTCACCGGAAGAAGCTACCGTCCGTTTGACTACTACGGAGATCCTCAGGCCGAGAACATAATCATCGCAATGGGTTCAGTGACCGAGACAATCAAGGAAACCATCGACCACCTCGCCGCAGAAGGCAAGAAAGTCGGCCTTATGACCGTCCGCCTCTACAGGCCGTTCTCAGCAAAATACTTCTTCAAGGCACTTCCGGAGTCAGTCAAGAGAATCGCAGTCCTCGACAGGACCAAGGAACCGGGCTCGCTCGGAGAGCCTCTCTACCTCGACATCAAGGCGCTCTTCCAGGGCAAGGAGAACTCTCCTCTCATCGTCGGCGGCCGCTACGGTCTTTCTTCAAAGGACACCACTCCGGCCCAGATCGTCGCAGTTTACGAGAATCTTGAACTCGCTGAACCGAAGACCGACTTCACCATCGGCATCGTGGACGACGTGACATTCAAGTCACTCCCTGTCAAGGAGGAAATCTCCATAATGAAGCCGGGCACAACCGAATGCAAATTCTTCGGACTCGGATCCGACGGAACGGTGGGCGCAAACAAGAACACCATCAAGATCATCGGAGATCACACGCAGAAATATGCCCAGGGCTACTTCGACTACGATTCCAAGAAGTCCGGCGGCTACACCTGCTCACACCTCCGTTTCGGCGACCTTCCTATCAAGGCTCCGTATCTCGTGTCAACCCCTGACTTCGTGGCCTGCCACGTTCCGTCATATCTTTCAAAATATGACGTTCTCGCCGGCATCAAGCAGAACGGAACACTCCTTCTCAACAGCCTTTGGGACGAGAAGGAAACACTCGAAAGGATTCCTGACCACGTGAAGGGAATCATCGGAAGGAAGAACATATCCCTCTACATCATCAACGCGACGAAGATCGCTTCCGAAATCGGGCTCGGCGGAAGGACGAACACCATCCTTCAGTCAGCGTTCTTCAAAATCACGAACATAATCCCATACGAGGAGGCTGTAACCTATATGAAGCAGGCCATCCTCAAGAGCTACGGCAAGAAGGGCGAGAATGTCGTGAATATGAACTACGCCGCCGTTGACCGCGGAGGAGAATATGTCAAGGTGGAGATTCCTGCAGACTGGAAGGACATCGCAGCCAAGTTCGAGAACCCTCACAAGGACCGTCTGGCCCCTGCGTTTGTCAAGGAGATTGCCGACGAAGTGAACGCACAGTGCGGCGACAGGCTTCCGGTAAGCAAGTTCATCGACATTCAGGACGGCACAATGCCTAACGGGACTTCAGCATATGAGAAGCGCGGCGTGGCAGTCAAGGTCCCTGAGTGGAAGAGCGAAAACTGCATCCAGTGCAACACCTGTGCATTCGTCTGCCCTCACGCTGCCATCCGTCCGTTCATACTCACAGCTGACGAGGCTGCGGCAGCTCCTGCCGGAATAAAGAAAGCGGCCGGAAAGGCACAGCTCAAGGAATACACCTACGCGCTTTCAGTCTCAGTAGCCGACTGCACCGGCTGCGGAAACTGCGTGGATGTCTGCCCTGCAAAGGAGAAGGCTCTCGAAATGGTTTCATACCAGGAGGATCTTCAGGAGCAGGAGAATTACGACTGGCTGCACTCTCACATCGGCTACAAAGAGGATGTGCTCAACAAGACGGGCAATGTGAAAAACGCACAGTTCGCACAGCCGCTCTTCGAGTATTCAGGCGCCTGCGCAGGCTGCGGCGAAACTCCGTACATCAAGACCATCACCCAACTCTGGGGCGACCATATGATGATTGCGAACGCAACAGGATGTTCATCCATCTACGGCGCTTCATTCCCGGCAACTCCGTACTGCACCAACGCTCAGGGACACGGTCCGGCCTGGGCAAACTCCCTTTTCGAGGACTTCTGCGAATTCGGTCTCGGTATGAAGCTCGGCTCCGACAGGGCACGCGCCACTGTCGCCAAGTTGATGGAGCAGGGACTCTCCTGCAGCTGCTGCTCAGACGAGATGAAAGCTCTCTTCACCCAGTGGCTTGAGAACAAAAACGACGCGAAGATCACCCGCGAAGTCGCCGACAAGCTCGTTCCTCTTATGGAGGCGTGCGGCTGCGACACCTGCAAGGCTCTGCTTGAGTACAAGCACTACATC
>CAVEHG010000168.1:0-3124 GCA_963615405.1 bacterium
TCGTGACCCGCACAGGATTCAAACCTGTAACCTTCTGATCCGTAGTCAGATGCTCTATTCAGTTGAGCTAGCGGGCCTCTTATTTTCTTTACTCTTCTCCTTTTACGAGACCGAGCTTCTTTTCCTTGATTCTTGCCTTCTTGCCGGAAAGTTCGCGGAGGTAGTAGATTCTTGCGCGGCGAACCTTACCGACCTTGTTGATCTCTATAGACTCGATGAACGGAGAGTTGAACGGGAAGATTCTTTCTACGCCCACGCCGCTGGAAATTTTGCGGATAGTGAAAGTCTTTGTTGCAGGGGAACCGCCCTTAATCTGGATGATTACACCTCTGAACTTCTGGAGCCTTTCCTTATCGCCCTCTTTGATGCGGTAGGTGACCGTTACTGTGTCACCGGCCTTGAACTTCGGGTATGATGCGACTTTCTCGTTAGCGAAAGCATCATTGACAATCTTAATAAAATCCATTTTAACTAAGTTTTTGTGGCAACGTTAAGGAATTACCCAAGACCCTAAGAGGTTGCTTTTGTTTTTGGGACTGCAAAGGTAATAAGAATTTTTATTCCTGCAAACAATTAATCAAAAAAAATGGGGATGACCGGCGAGGTCATCCCCAAATAATTTCCTTGTCCCGAGTATTAGAACTGCACCGGGCCTGGGAGGGCACAGCCTGCATACTGAGCCGGTTTTCCTGCAGCTTTGGAAGCAGTGGACTTAGTTGCCTTTGCGGAAGCTGAATACATATACATTGAATTCATCTCGTCAATAAATTCCTGAGCCGGAGACGCGCCCGATTTCGAAAGTTTGAAAACATATTCAAACAGATCGCCACAGTTCCCTTCTTCATCCACAGCCACGGCATAAATGACGGCATCGGCGTCGTAATCCACAAAGTTTTGAGTCGAGTTTGTTACACCGTTTTCAATCAGGCTTCGGATAATCTGATCGTGAGTAAAAGCGTCGGGACCGTCATACTTGAACGGATAGTAGTAATAGCTAGCCGCATTCTCGCTAGTAGTCACAGTAGGAGTGAAAACAGCTCCTCCACCAAGATATTCGTAGTTTGAGTCAAGAGCGACAATGGCGTCACGGTCGTAATACTTTGTGAATGAGACCTCCACACTCGCAGTTGATTTTTCAGGTACGGGAACCTCATAAACCTCGCTAAACACAGCATTCTTGTAGAATTCACCAGTTTCGACATTCACCGGAATTACCGCCACCTTGTAGCTCCGACCCGGGATGATGCAATCCGGTGTCCACGGAGCTTGCTCTCCGTAATAGGAGATAAACTCAAGGAATTCGGGACGCGGCGCCCCTATGGAAGCTGCCCTTTCATCGACATTTTTGTTGCAATCTTCAGTCACTTTCTCGGAACTGTAATCCGCAGGAACAAGAGTGTAAATATAGTCAATCGCCGGGTCGCTCGGGGTGATGGTGTAGTTGAGCTGATAACCGTTCACCGGGCCCTCGGAGAATTCGGCCGTGATGGTGAAATCTTTCGGATCTCCGGTCTGAGGAGAAGTGAAAGTCGTCTTTGTAAGAGATGTTGTCGAACACCAGCTTTCAACGCCGAAGGCGGCTACAAGATACTCTTTCCCAGCTTTGATTGGGAACTTTGAGTAATATGAATTGTCATTGTCCGCAGTGATATTTCCCTCCACAAGAGAAAGGGTATACTTATATTCAAAGTTTATTTTCTCCATAATCTCCTCATCGGTAAGTCCCTTGTAGCCATCGTAAGGAAGGACAACCACACCATACTGGTCATCATTTGTAGTTTCCGTCTCAATCTGTACGGTCCTCTGCTCAACAGAAACTATCTTCAATGTTATTTTATTGTCAGATGCAGCAGGAGTAAGAGTCTTGAACTCGTATTTTTCAAATTTCTCGCCCTCGGGAAGCTTTCCGTCCGAGGTAATATAAGCGGCAAAAACTATGCAGTCCTGATTTCCGCTTAGCGTCTCATCGACATAGTCTTCCAACTTTCCTGTCGTGCTGACATAGGAGATTGCGTCTTCCAAAGTTTCGCCCCACTCCGAAATGTAGTAGTTTATCTCACCAGACATATAAGAACTTGCCATCTTCTGGAAAGTGTCCCCGAAATCATCAAGGTCGCGCATTTCGACAACTGCCCAGTAATAAGTTTTCTCGGGATCGTCCGGAGTGATGTTCAGAACGCAGGAACCGGTTCCGATTTCAGAAACGTCGAAGGTGAAATGAGAAGGGGTTGTATCTTCGGGTTCCGTCTCTTTTGTCCCCCCATTTTCAATCTGGGATTTTTCGCAAGCAACGACACTAAGTGCCGCTAACAGAAAGTAAGCGATTCTTTTCATTTTTTTTGATTTCTTTGCCGACCACAGAAGGAGCAAGGACGCCCCAAAACGGCACCCGCACCACTGTGACCAATAATTAAACATTACACTAACGAGAGCGAAGTTACGCTTTCAAATTGAAACCTGCAAGAAAAAAAGAAAAAAACAGCATCACTTCTACGGCACTTCTAAATACAAAAAGAGCAGTTCAAACGAACTGCTCTAATAAAATATTGAAAGAGGTTGAATAAAAAGATGGGATACAAGGCTCTCGGCGACGCCCAATACCGGAGCAACCTCCCGGTTGTGAGGATTTGGGCTAGGAGAACAACGCAGTAGACCGCTTTTTATTCGGCTTCGTCTTATTCAGCGATAACCTCGAATTTAACGGTACCCTTGATGTCCTTGTAGCACTTAACGCTTGCCTCGAAGACTCCGAGCTCCTTGACGGTGTCAAGAATGGTGATGTCCTTCTTGTCAACATTGAGACCGAGAGAGACAAGACCCTCTGCAATCTGGGCAGTTGTTACTGAACCGTAAATCTTGCCGCTTTCGCTAACCTTTGCGCTAACCTTAACTACAACCTCTGCGAGTTTAGCTGCGAGAGCCTCTGCATCAGCGCGGAACTTAGCCTCTTTGTGTGCCCTCTGGCGGAGGTTCTCAGCGTGAACCTTCTTTGCAGAAGGAGTTGCGAGAGTTGCATAGCCCTGAGGGATGAGGTAGTTGACAGCATATCCTGTCTTTACTTTGACGATATCGTCAGCGTGACCGAGGTTGGTCACATCTTTCTTCAAGATAATTTCCATATAGC
>CAVEHG010000169.1:0-3067 GCA_963615405.1 bacterium
CGATTAAATAGCGCAACTCCTCCACCACCTCCTCCGGCAGCACCCCCTGCCCCGGATCATTAACCACCCTCTTGACCGCATCGAGATCATACTCTCCGTGGAGCGTCTCCTTTATATAGTCCTCAAGCGACTTCCCCGCAGCCTTTCCTGAATTCTCACCGGCTGTCTCACCTGAATTCTCACCTGAATTCACTCCGGCTGACTTTCCGGCAGCTTTCCTGGCGAGGCAGATGTCGCAGGTGCCGCAATCGGCAGACTCGGTCTGGCCGAAATAGCGCAGAAGACGGCGGCTGCGGCACTCGGTTTCTTCGCTGACATAGTCAATCATCGCCTCTGTGCGCCCGTGCTGGCATTTCTTCAGAAAATCATAGGTCTGAGGTCTGAGGTCTATATTCTTGGGCATCAAACGCTCGTGGTTCAGAAAAAGAACATCGGAAATGCTGCTCGGGATGTAGCGGATGAGGTGAAGCAGCGAAAGAGAATAGAGTTTCTGATGGAGTTCGGATTCGGAAAGTCCGAGCCGTCCGCAGATTTCGTCCTCGTCGATGGAAACCGGAGCGCTGTATATCCCCGAATATTTCCGCATCAGGATTTCGAGGATACGGGGAAGAGCCGGGTCGTCGAAACTGTAGCTGTAGAATGTGGATCTGCCGGCGGAAATCATCACCCTCGTCTTCACATCAACAGATTCGCTGAGTGTCCAGTGTCCCGCCTTTTCGATATATTTTATTGCGTACCAGGCACTTGAGCGGTTAAGCCCGAACTGGCGGCAGAACGCTTCGAAATCGAACTTGTGCTGGGACGCCTCCCCGTATTCATAGGGAATGTCAAGGAATATATGGACTTTCTGATATATGTCTTCGACATAGGTCAGATCCGGAAATGACACAGTCTCGGTCTGATGAAGCCGCCTCACGTCGGAACTGTTCCACAGAAGAACTGCGTAGGAACGCTTGCCGTCCCTGCCACCGCGTCCGGCTTCCTGGAAATAGGCTTCCGGAGAATCGGGTATGTCGTAGTGGAGAACAAAACGCACGTCCGGCTTGTCGATTCCCATTCCGAACGCGTTGGTGCAGACCATCACGCGGATTTCTCCGCTTTTCCAGGCAGCCTGCCTCCGCGTGCGGGTCCAGGTGCCGAGCCCGGCGTGGTAGAATGAGGCGGAGATGCCTCTCTGCGTAAGGAATGAGGCAAGTTCCTCGGATTTCTTGCGGTTGCGGACATAGACTATCCCTGTGCCAGGGACGGCCTCGCAAATGCTGATTATCTGACCGAGCTTGTCTTCCGTATGACGCACGACATAGGACAGATTCGGGCGCTCGAATCCGCTCTTTATCAGCAGTTTGTCCCGGAAGCGGAGACGGGTCATTATGTCGTCTGCGACAGTCGGGGTGGCGGTGGCAGTCACGGCGATCACCGGAGCGTCGACGCTGTCGCGGATCCCGCCTATGCTGAGATAGTCCGGACGGAAATCGTAGCCCCACTGGGAAATGCAGTGCGCCTCGTCAACGACTATGTATGAGACATCCATATTTTTCAGGTACTGCCTGAATATGCGGGTGGACAGACGCTCCGGGGAAATGTAGAGGAACTTGAAGTCGCCGTAGGTGGCGTTGTTGAGCGCGAGGTCTATGTCGCGCCTCGTCATCCCGGTATAGACGGCTATGGCTCGGATGCCGCGTTCTGCAAGGTTCTGGACCTGATCCTTCATCAGCGCGATGAGCGGGGTGACGACAATGGCGAGCCCCGGCTTCATCAGGGCCGGAACCTGGAAACAGACGGACTTTCCTCCGCCGGTGGGCAGAATGGCGAGCACATCGCGGTTTTCGACCGCCGCCTGCACTATCTCCTCCTGCATGGGACGGAAGCTGTCATAGCCCCAGTATTTCTTCAGAACCTCTTTCGCTGTCATTTCCTGTTCTCCGCATCCGGAACTTGTCCGAAACAAATTTCCCCAAAATTATACATTTTCTTCGTGTCGGTGAAACTGTTTTTGGAAATTTATGCATCTCTCAGTCCGGCGTGGGAAAGTGCCGCATAAAAAAGCAAGCGACTCTATTGTTAGGCGTACTTTTTGCTTTGAATATCGCGCGCAATTTTGTACTTTTGCAGGTTGGAATTGAGTTTACACAAACGATATTATTAAGTATAAACCATTTATAATTATTTTACATTATGAGTAAAATTGATTTGAGCAAGTACGGTATCACGGGTGCGACTGAGATTGTCTACAATCCGGACTACGACACCCTGTACAAAGACGAGCTTAATCCTGAGCTAACAGGCTTCGACAAGGGAAAACTCACTGAACTCGGAGCAGTGAACGTAATGACCGGCGTATATACCGGACGTTCCCCTAAGGACAAATTCTTCGTATTGGACGAGACCAGCAAGGACACCGTATGGTGGACTTCCGACGGATACAAGAACGACAACAAGCCGGTCAGCCCGGAAACCTGGAAAGCCCTCAAGGCACTTGCAGTCAAGGAGCTTTCAAACAAGAAGCTTTATGTGGTCGACGCTTTCTGCGGTGCAAACCCTGCAACACGCCTCAAGGTGCGTTTCATCGTCGAGGTTGCATGGCAGGCACATTTCGTAAAGAATATGTTCATCCGTCCGACCGAAGAGGAACTCGCTTCCTTCGGCGAGCCTGATTTCGTTGTTTTCAACGCGTCAAAGGCAAAGGTGGAGAACTACAAGGAACTCGGACTCAATTCAGAGACCGCAGTCGTGTTCAACCTCACCGACAAGGAGCAGGTCATCATCAACACCTGGTACGGCGGCGAGATGAAGAAGGGAATGTTCTCCATAATGAACTACCTCAACCCGCTCCGCGGAATCGCTTCAATGCACTGCTCAGCCAACACCGACAAGGAAGGCAAGAGCTCAGCGATCTTCTTCGGACTTTCAGGAACAGGCAAGACCACCCTTTCAACCGACCCTAAACGTCTCCTCATCGGTGACGACGAGCACGGCTGGGACGACGAGGGAGTCTTCAACTACGAAGGCGGATGCTACGCCAAGGTCATCAACCTCGACAAGGAGTCTGAGCCTGACATCTACAACG
>CAVEHG010000170.1:0-3042 GCA_963615405.1 bacterium
ACATCCACAAAGGGAAACTACACTGATTACTACTATAGTCTATATTACCACATAAAGACAGGGGAGTGTGTCCTGTGGGAACACCCAAAAGGGGATACACACAGAGTCCGCGCAGTCCGCGACCTGTAATCCGGTCCCGGCACCGCTCCCGTTAATCTGAACCTTAATTTTATTTTTGCGCAGAACTCAAAAAACTTTATATGATCATTACTGACGAGGAACGGCTGCTGGCACAGGAAGGAATGCGTGAAGCAATGGAACAGGGAATGAGCGGCGCGCGGGTTACGCTGAACAAGAGTGTGGCGGACACCCTGACTGTGCTTGACGGAGAAATTGACAAGGTGAGCCGCTGCGCCGACAGGTCTCTGACTTTCTGCCTGTTCGCTCAGGGACGCTACGGGACCTTTTCTACCAACCGGCTGAACTGCAATGCGGTGCGCGATTTTGTCCGGAAAGCCTGCGGCACGGTGAAGATAATGGAGGCGGACATATGCAGGGATCTTCCGGAAAAGGAAAGGCTCGCGACGGACGCGAAGACCGGGTTCGAAGCGGGGCTGTGGGACAAGAGATATATGGATATGTCCGATAGGAAGAGGATTGAACTCGCCGGGAGCATGACCCTCCGTGAAAAAAGCGGGGACGGCTGGGTCAAAGTGTCGGAGGAGAACGAATATACGGACTATATCGACGAAAGTTATCAGATTGATTCCCAGGGATTTGAAGGGCAACACCACGAGACCGGATTCTCGTGTTCGTCGGAGGTGACGGTGGCGGATTCCGAAGGCAGGAGGTTCAGTTCGTTCT
Source organism: bacterium (assembly GCA_963615405.1). Classification (GTDB taxonomy): domain Bacteria; phylum Bacteroidota; class Bacteroidia; order Bacteroidales; family UBA932; genus Cryptobacteroides. Next base: position 805 of record CAVEHG010000170.1, read on the forward strand.
GGTGGGATTCGTCGGCGTTTCTTTCGGGCATTCATCCTGAAAGCTGTGCAAAGACAGCGCTTCAGAGAGCCCTTCGCTCGATGGATCCCGAACCGCTGCCCGGCGGGCGCTACAGGATGGTCGTGGACGGGAATGTCGGTTCAAAACTGCTCAGTCCCATTGTCAGCGCCCTGAACGCATCGGGCATACAGCAGAAAATGTCGTTCCTGTGCGACAGCCGCGGGAAAAAGGTGTTCTCGGAAGGCCTCACACTCACCGATATGGCAAGGGAAACAGGCAAGGCCGGAGCACGGCTGTTCGACTCGGAGGGAGTGGCGACATCAAACCTGACGCTGATTCGAGGTGGCGTGGTGGAGAATTATTTCGTGAACACATATATGGCGAACAAGACCGGACTGAAGCCGACTGTGGAGGACATCTCGCGGCCGGTTCTGGGATGCTGGAGTTCAGACCGGATGAAGGCGGGGCTTGCCGCAGCCGGAATCACCGGTTTGGATTGTGCCGAAAAAAGGCTAACTTTGGAAGATATTTTGCGCGGATGCGGGGACGGGATTTATGTGACTGAGTTCAACGGCGGAAACTGCAATCCGGTGACCGGAGACTATTCTTTCGGCGTGTCGGGATTCCGCTTTGAGGGCGGAAAAATCGGGAAGCCGTTCCGCGAGATGCTGATTACGGGCAACATTCCGGAACTTTGGAACAGCCTTCTCGCCGTCGGTGACGATGCGAGGGCCTGCGGACGGTGGAGGACTCCGACTCTGGCGTTTGACGGCGTCAGCTTCTCGGCATAGGGTAACCCACGGACACCCGACGAATTAGGGTGCATGCGAAACTTAAGTCGGGGTATATGCGAAACATAAAATGAACAGAAATATGAAAATCGAAAAAAACACTGTGGTGGCTCTGACTTATGAGCTGAACGTAGATGGACAGATTGCAGACAAATGCACCGTGGAGAGGCCTCTGGACTTCATTCACGGAATGGGCTATCTGCTGCCGAAATTCGAGGAAGAAATCGCGGGACTTGAGGCCGGCGACAAATTCGAATTCACGCTGAGCCCGGAGGAAGGCTACGGCGAGGTGAATCCGAAGATGATTATAGATCTTCCTGTGGAGGCATTCTCTGACCAGACGGGCAAAATTCACCACGAACTGCTTGTGGAGGGTACGAGCGTCACTCTCGTCAACCAGTACGGACAGCCTGTGCCGGCAAAGATCGTGAAAGTGGAAGCGAAGACCGTGAAGGTTGACGTGAACCACCCGATGGCAGGCAAGACACTGAATTTCAAGGGAGAGATTGTGAGCGTGCGTCCTGCGACCGAGAAGGAAATCAAGGAAGGGCTGCACGGTGAACTCGCAGGAGGTTGCTCCGGCTGCAGCGGAAAATGCGGCGAAGGAGGATGCGAGGGCTGCGGCAGCGACAAAGGGTGTGATTGCGGCGACAAGGGCTGCGATTGCGGAAACGACAAACAGTAAGTTCTCTGACTTTAACGGATCGGAGCGGCTGCGAAGCGCACAGAATATGAAAATCGCCGTCGTCATACTGAACTGGAACACAGCGGATTACCTACGGAGGTTTCTGCCCCCGCTGCTTGATTCGGCGGCATTTTTCAACGGGGACGGAAGTACCTGGGCCGGGGATGGGAAGACTGGGGCGGAAGACAGGGATGCCGGCACGGAAAAGGGAAACGCCGCATTGTCAGACAACTGTAGTGACAGCGCAGAAATTGTAGTTGCGGACAGCGGCTCAACAGACGGGTCACTGGAAGTGCTCGAAAAGGAATTCCCTTCAGTGAGAAGGATCCCGCTCGGGAAGAACTACGGTTTCACGGGCGGCTACAACCGCGCTCTCGACTGCCTCGGTGATGCTTACGACCTGTTCGTGCTGCTCAACTCAGACATAGAGGTCACGCGGGACTGGCTGCGACCGCTCGCGGAATGGATGAAAAGCCACAGTGACTGCGGAGCCTGCGGACCGAAACTTCACAGCTGGTACAAACGCGGCTGCTTCGAGTATGCAGGGGCGGCGGGCGGACTGATTGACCGTTTCGGCTATCCGTTCTGCCGCGGACGCGTGATGGGCCGGGTCGAGTCCGACTGCGGTCAGTATGACACCCCCGCGGACGTGCTCTGGGTGACCGGGGCCTGCCTCGTGGTCAGAGCCGAAGTGTGGAAAGCTCTCGGCGGGCTGGATGACAGGTTCTTCGCACATATGGAGGAGATTGATCTGTGCTGGAG
>CAVEHG010000171.1:0-2923 GCA_963615405.1 bacterium
TCAACGAGGAGGAGCAGTTCTATATGCGTTCACGTGGCATTTCCCTCAAGGAGGCTCGTATTCTCCAGATGATTTCCTTTGTTTCACCTGTTTTCGACATAGTTCCCGATCCGGATGAACGGGAGCGGCTGCGTTCAGGGGTCGAGGACGCAATCAGGGAGCGGATATGATTTCCTTCCCGAATGTCAAGGTCAATCTGGGTCTGAATGTGCTTCGTGTGCGTCCGGACGGCTATCACGACATAGAGACCCTGTTCGTTCCCTATTTCGGGATGACGGATGTCCTTGAGATTGTTCCTGCGGAGGAGTTCGAAATCAGGATTTTTTCTTCCAAGCCCGGGATTCCCGACTGGGATCCGATGTCCGACCTGTGCGCGAAGGCGTGGAGGCTGATGAACGGACGTTTCAGCATCCCTCCGGTGGCGATCTCTCTGGAAAAGCGAAATCCTGTGGGCGGTGGACTCGGCGGCGGTTCGTCCGACGGGGCGTTCACCCTTAAGATGCTGAACGAAATGTTCTCCGTGGGGCTTTCGGAGGCGGAACTTGCTTCTCTTGCCGCAGAGCTCGGCAGCGACTGTCCTTTTTTTGTCTATAACCGCCCGATGATCGGGGAGGGGCGTGGCGAAGTGCTGACGGAGTTCCCGCTGCCGGAGGTTGATTTTGGAAGCGGTCTTTCAGAAGGGGGCTCTTCTGGCGTTTCAAGATGGCTTTCAGAAGGTGTTCGGCAAAGACCGTCGGCCTCCGCCCGGTACAGGCTCGGGGTCATCGCTCTCGACTCCAGTCTCAAGGTGTCCACGGCGCAGGCCTACCGCAGCATCACTCCTTCCGTTCCCTCTGTCAGCCTCCGCGAGGTGCTTTCCCGCGACATCAGACAATGGCGCGGCCTTCTTAAGAACGACTTTGAGAGTGTTATTTCCGCCGCGCATCCGCTTGTCCGGGAAACAATCGACTCCTGCTATGCTCAAGGCTGCATTTACGCCGCAATGTCCGGCAGCGGCCCTTCAGTGTTCTATATCACTGAGAATTAGGAGGCTTCTACACTCATCCTCAAAAAAAGAAAAAATATATAAAAAAAGAAAACTGTGGCGAAACGGCTCTATGTGACGCCACTTTTTTGTCTTTGGTTTTCCGTTTTCATTCCTTTGCGAAAAAAGGACGAAGATGGAAAGAATAGAGAAATCAGCCGCATCTGTGACGGCGAAGATTGAAAATGCGGCGGTGGCGGCACTCCTTCTGGCTATTCCGGCAGCCGGTTCCTGCGGAATTCAGGAATTGGGGGAGATTGTACCGCAACCGCCGGTTCCGGACTACATCGAAGATGCCGGCAACTCCCGCACGGTGACTGTAGTGACCGGTGTCGAGTACCCTGAGGGCTATGACTGGAACGGCTGGAATGCCGGAAGTGCCGCAGAATCCGGAAGCCCTTCCCTTGTCGTGTTCCGGGATGGAGAAAGGGTTCTGGAGATACCGGTGAGCGCAGAAGGGATGGTGTCTGAAGACATTGATATGCATCGATATGTGGGAGGACATCTCTACACCGATTTCTGCACGGACTGCGAAACGGTCATTTCCCGCAACGGCGTCGAACTGTTCCGCTACTCCGGGCGGGAACGGATTGTTTTTCTTGCAGTCAGCGACGGCCACGTCCTTACCCTCGGAGAGTCCCGTGACGGGCAGGGCTTCTCTTCCCGTTCCGACGGGACACCTCTGTTTCTCGGGCTGAATGGAACGGTGTTTCAGAATGCCGGGCTGTCGCCGTCCGGGGAACTTCGTTTCTTCTACAGGGAGCGGGTCAATTCCACGGCCGGTTACCAGTGGCAGTACTATGCCGTGACGGGTGCTGAAAACGTCAGGGTGGAGCTACCTTCAAATGTGTCCGATGTCTATGGGCTGGCGTTTCCCCGCGTAAGAACGGCTCCGGCAGGGAAGATGGGGGCAAGAGCTGTGAAGAAGGAGGGAATTGTCGCCCTGTGCAGATGGAAGAACGAAGACGGGCTCCCGTCGACCGGGATAGTTTACTGCGTTGACGGTTCATACTCGGCTCTCTCCAATCAGTTCCTGTTCAACATTACGGGAGGGACGGTACTCGACAATGCCGCACCAGTGCTTGCAGTATGTTTCTGCTCGAATGCCCGGGGGACGCCCTGCCGTGTGGTGTGTTCCGGGAAGAAAATCCGGAGTTCGTGGTTTTCAAATGATATCCCGGTCGGTTTCCGTCACGTGGCCGGTTCCGTTGTGGGGGTAAGGAAATCAATGAGAGCAGATTCACGGGATATACTCTGTCACGGTTCTCTCCGCGACACTCTTCCTGCAGGCTACACGTTGATGAACGGCGATGCGCTTTGCACTGGTTCAGAGGGAATTATGATAGGAATGACCTCAAGGGCGGGGGGCGGCCGTGCAATCCTCTGGGAAAATGGAGAGATTGACAGTCTCGGGTTCAGGGGAATTGTCACCGGAGTGTATCTGGAGAAGGTCTGCCTTGAGAGGGATGAAGATGACGATGCAGAGGAAGAAACTGTAAATGAATCAGGGAGTTATGCTGATTGACATACATAGCGCCAAATGCATTGGGGTGCAGGCGGTTCACGTTACCGTCGAGGTTGACATTTCGTCCGGGATCGGCATACATCTGGTAGGGCTTGCTGATGCGGCCGTCAAGGAAAGTCTGTTGCGTACGGTCACGGCCCTTCAGTCGCTCGGGTTCAGGATTCCGGGCAAGCGCATTGTCATAAACCTCGCTCCTGCGGACATACACAAGAACGGGAGCGGATATGATGTTCCCATTGCCCTGGGGATCATCGCGGCGTCGGGCCAGAGGGAGCTTCATGGAATTGAGGACTTCATTATAATGGGCGAACTCGGACTTGACGGCACCGTGAGGCCTGTTCCGGGGGCGCTTCCGGTCGCGGGAATGTGCGAGG
>CAVEHG010000172.1:0-607 GCA_963615405.1 bacterium
GGGCGGCTCTATGCTGCTCAGAAACAGATGGATCTTGCCGTGGGGGATATGGACCGGGCGATAGCGATCGACACTTCCAACACCTTCGCCTATTTCAACCGCGCCCTGATGTACTACGAACAGCAGAAGTACCGCGAGGCGATGGCGGATCTCAACCGCGTGCTCCGCGACGAGCCTGGCAATGCGCTGACCCTCTACAACAGGGGACTGATTATGGCACAGCTCGGCGACTATGAGGGGGCTCTCGCGGATCTTGACAGGGTACTGAATATCAATCCTGACAATGTCCTCGCGCATTTCAACAGGGCTTCCGTGCTCATTTCTCTCGGGATGTACCGCGATGCGCTCGAAGACTACGACCGCGCCATTGAACTCTATCCGGACTTCGCGAAGGCCTATATGAACCGCTCCTATGTCAAAAATCTGCTGGGAATGCAGAAAGAATCCAGGGCGGACTGGCAGACGGCGCAGCGGAAAGTTGAGGAGTATCGCGCGAAGAACGTCACCGATGAAACTTCCCTGGCGGACACCACGAGGAAATACAGCTCGCTGCTTGCCTTTGACGCCGACTTCGCGAAGAAAGATTTCAATGACGAGATGCTTCAGC
>CAVEHG010000172.1:637-2910 GCA_963615405.1 bacterium
GACTTCGCGAAGAAGGACTTCAATGACGAGATGCTTCAGCACCGCGACGTTGACATAAAGTTACGGCCGATGTACCGTTTCGTACCTTCGGACACACGGGATTCGCAGAATTACATAACTTCCCGCATCTATGAGAATCCGCTTTTGCAGCGCTTTGAAGACAGCCTTCCGGTCGGCGTGACGATTGACAACACCGGCGCGGTGAAATGTTCCGGGGACTTTGTGCGGCTTCGTCCCGACGGACTTTCCGAGGCGCAGCAGGAATTCCTCAAGGCTCTTGCCGACAGCCGTGACAGGCAGTACAACCTTGCGCAGGCTCACTACGACAACGCCCTTGCCGCCAATCCGGCGACGGACATCGAAAAACTCTACCGGGCGTTCTACCTTATGAACCGCGGAGTGCTCCGTGCGGATATGATCGAGTTCATTTCAAGTATCGAAAGCAATGTGCAGTCGCTCTCGATGGACGATTCCGGTGCCACCCGCGCAAGGGTGAAGGATCAGGTGACGAGGAATTACGACTATTCCGCCGCCATTGCCGATCTTGTCGAGGCTGACGGGATTGTCGGGGATATACCGTATATATTGTACAATCTCGCGAATCTCTACTGTCTTTCGTCTGACTTCGTGAAGGCGATAGAAAACTATACGAAGTCAATTTCCGCTTTTCCTTATCTGGGCGACGCCTATTTCAATCGCGGACTCGTGCAGATTTATCTTAAGGATCGCGAGAAGGGCTGCATAGATCTTTCGCGTGCAGGGGAACTCGGAGTAAGGGACGCCTACGGTGTCATAAAGAAGTTCTGCGAAGATGAAGCAAAGGATTGAAGTTAAGTTTTTGAGTCTTTCGAGCGGCAGCTGCGGCAACTGCTATTTTCTCGGACGTTTTGAGGGAAATCGCTGCCTCGGGGGACTGCTCATCGATGCGGGGGTGAGCATCAGGCGGTTGAAGACATTGCTTGCGGAGAACGGGCTCTCCACTGACGCTGTGGGAGCCATCCTTGTCACTCACGACCATCTGGATCACGTCCGCAGTCTCGCCTCCTACTGCAAGAAACTCTGCAAGCCGGTCTGGACCTCTGATGTTCTGACAGATGCGCTTCTCCACCATACGATGAGGCTTTCCGACCTCCGGGCCACCGTTCGGAGCCTGAATCAGGACAAGTGGAACGACGTCTGCGGATTTTCGGTGCGCTATTTCATTGTTCCTCACGATGCTACGCAGACCGTAGGCTATGCGGTGAGGGTGCCGCTCGGGGAAGACAACTACCACAGGTTCTTCATAATGACCGATGCCGGGCGCGTGACAGACGAGGCGGTGGCCTTCGCGCGTGAGTCCGACACGGTGGTTTTCGAGTCGAACTACGATGTTGATATGCTCGTGTCTGGTCCCTATCCCCACGAACTGAAGATGCGCATAATGAACGGGCACGGACATCTCTCCAACGACGAGTGCGCTTCCGCGGTCCGCCGTTTCTGGCATCCTGGGCTCCGAAACCTGTTTCTCTGCCACCTCAGCGAGAACAACAACACCCCGAGTCTCGCCTATGAAGCCACCCGCGCAGTTCTCGACGATCTGTTCTCCGAGACCGGTTCGGCTGCCGGTTTGCAGCCGACCTCCCTTCGACCGCTGCCACGCACCACTTCTTCCGGTTTATTTGTTCTGTGATAATTTTCTGAGGTTAAGACAAAAGGGGCTGACTAAAAAGGTTTTTAGTCAGCCCCCCCCTTATTGTGCTATGTAAGAGCTTGAATAAAAAGATCTTGCTACAGTTTCGGTCCTGCGGCTACAAGAGTCTTACCCAGCTCGTTCGTTGTGAACTTCTCGAAGTTCTTCTGGAAGCGTGCTGCCAGATCCTTTGCCTTCTCATCCCACTGAGCTGCATCTGCATAGGTGTCGCGAGGGTCGAGAATCTTAGGATCAACTCCAGGAAGTTCGGTAGGAACCTCGAAGTCGAAGTAAGGAATCTTCTTGGTAGGAGCCTTCTCGATTGAACCGTCGAGGATCGCGTCAATGATTCCGCGGGTGTCGCGGATTGAAATACGCTTGCCTGTGCCGTTCCATCCGGTGTTTACGAGATATGCCTTCGCGCCTGCGGCTTTCATCCTCTTCACGAGTTCCTCACCGTACTTGGTCGGGTGGAGTGAAAGGAAGGCTGCGCCGAAGCAGGCTGAGAAAGTCGGGGTCGGTTCAGTGATACCGCGCTCCGTACCTGCGAGTTTTGCGGTGAATCCGGAAAGGAAGTAGTACTGGGTCTGCTCCGGGGTGAGGA
>CAVEHG010000173.1:0-2905 GCA_963615405.1 bacterium
AAACAAACTGAAGATGGTTCTTCCGTATGCCGCAGTGGTGGAGTCGGTGGACAGTGTTGATCTTCTGGACTCGATTGAGGCGTGGGCAACAGCGCATCCGGGATTCCGAAAGATGGGAACGGATATATTCGGGGAGACTGACGGCGCGAAGGTGCAGGAAGGAGGTAATATCGCCGAGGCGGACAAAGTCAGCGTTCTTCTGGAACTCCATATCGCAGGGGAAGAGTCCAAACAGGGATTTACTCCGAACGAGGCGCTCTCTGTGCTCACCGGCCCGGCACGCTGGCCCCATATCCGTTTCTGCGGGCTGATGGGAATGGCGACGAATACTGATGACGAGTCTGTCATCAGAGGCGATTTCGGGAAACTCATTGCATTGAACGCCGCCCTCCGGCCGCTGGAGGGCATCTGCCCGAACATTACGCCCGACTTTCGGGAACTCTCGTTCGGGATGTCCGATGACTACAGAATTGCTGTCTCAATGGGCGCCACCCTCGTCCGCATCGGCACAGCCATCTTCGGCGCGAGGAATTATTGAAAAGGGAGTGACTCAAAAGTCATCCCCTTAATAAGTGCGGTGGGAAAGAGGTCGAATAAAAAGATGGGATACAAGGCTCTCTACGACGCCCAATACCGGAGCAACCTTTGGGTTGTGAGGATTTGGGCTAGGAGAGGAACGCAGTAGACCGCTTTTTAGTCGGCCTCTTTCAGAGGGCGGAGACTATGTCGGCGGCGACCTTCTGTGAGGCGCCAGCTCCTCCGAGGATGGAGCGGATTTCGGCATAGCCGTCAAGCATCTTCTGCCTGTACTCCTTGTCTTCAATCAGCCTGCGCACTTCTTCCGCGAGAGCGTCCGGATTGCAGTTGTCCTGGATGAATTCCTTGAACACATAGCGGCCTACGCAGAGATTGCCGAGACTGATGTACTTGACCTTTACTATGAGTTTTGCAATGGCGTAGGTGAGGGAGCTGCCCATAATGAAGCCCACCACCTGCGGAGTGCCCAGAAGCACCGTTTCGAGCGATGCCGTGCCGGAGTTCACGACTGCGGCTTCGGCGTTCCGCACGATGGGCTGGGTCTCGCCGAAAATCACTTTCACATACGGCTGTTCGTGAATGTATGGGAGGTAGTCCTCGGGGCTGCGACTTGGTGCTCCTGCTATGATGAACTGATAATCAGCATATTGAGGAAGATCGTGGAGGCGCCTGGCAGTTTCAGTCAGAGGTGGCATCATAGTGCTGATTTCGCTCTTGCGGCTTCCGGCAAGAAACGCCACTATCGGTTTGTCCTCAAGCCCGCAGCGGTCAAGGAAATCCTGACGGCTCTCTGTCACCGCTCTGGAGGAGTCCACCGCGTCCACGAGCGGATTGCCCTTGTAGACGAACGGGACACCCTTTTTCTCGAAATACGGGATTTCAAACGGGAATATGATGTAGAGTCTGTCCACATATTTCTTCAGTTTGCGTATGCGTCCTTCGCGGGAAGCCCAGACCTTCGGAGCAATGTAGTAGAACACCCTGAAGCCCCGTTTGTGGGCGAATTCTGCGATTTTAAAATTGAAACCCGGGTAGTCTATCAGAATTACGCAGTCAGGGGCGAAGTTCTGGATGTCCTTTTTGCAGCGCCTGAGGTTTCCGAGCAGTTTGCCGGCCTTGGCGATCACCTCGGCGAACCCCATCACCGCGCCTTCCCGGTAGTGGCGGACAAGTCCGCCTGTGTGTGTGTTCCGGAGGGTGGCGCCAATGGAATTGCCGGCGGACTGTTCTGGAGGCTGTTCTGCGGATTGTTTTGAAGGCTGTTCTGCAGTTTGTTCTGCGGTCTGTCCTGAAGGTTGTCCTGCGCTCTGTGGAACACTTTTTAAATGTTCCACAAAGACTCCGTTCATCAGATCTCCTCCCCAGAAGCGTATGACCGCCCCTGGGTCTTTCTCATACAATCCCTTCATCAGGTTCGATCCGTGAAGGTCTCCCGATGCCTCTCCGGCTATAATGTAGTATTTCATTTATGTCAGATTGTCCGTATATGTCAGATTGTCCGGCCGGGCCGGAATGGCTGCTCCCCGTTTCAGAATTTCACTCCTCCAAGAACTTTAAGCTGTTCGTAGTCAGTGCTGTCGATGGTGTGCGGAACGATGGAGACATAGCCGTTGTCCGTGAGAAGATGGTCGGCCTCGGGAGTGTTGTCGTCATCGCCTACAAAGTCACCGACAAGCTTGTAGAGCTTCTCTGACGGATCTCCCGTCGGTGCCCCGTCAAGAAGGGCCTTCAGTTCCTCCATGTCGTTGAAATCCCGGAATTCCCTGACCCAGCGCCCACGGCCCATATATCCCGGGCGAATGCCCCTGATTTCAGAAAGCGGAATGTCCGGAAAGTTGATATTATAGTAGGTCATATAGCTCTCCCGTGGAAGAGATGTCAATTTCTCGAAAATCCCCGGCAGAAGAGCCTCAATGGCTGATAAGTCCGCATTGGCATCGTGGCTGCAGATCGAAACCCCCACTCCCGGGATATGGTTTAGCGCAGCCTCCGCAGCAGCTCCGAGCGTGCCGGAGTAGCAGGAGGCGACGGACGTGTTCGCCCCGTGGTTGATGCCTGACACAATGACATCCGGTATCCATCCGAGCCACGGCGTGCTCAGGGCGAATTTTACGCAGCTTGCCGGAGTCGCGTCAAGATAGGACCAGCGTTCCGTGTACTGTTTTCCGTCTGCACCGGTGAATGTACTGCGGCTCAATTCCTTGAATGCGATGTGGCTCGCTCCGAGCGAAACCGCCATCGACATCCCCGACTGCGGCCCCTTCGGCCCCACAACAGCCACATTTCCATAGCGTTTCATAATGTTCGCCAGTGTCTTGATTCCCTTGGACTGGTATCCGTCGTCATTTGTAATGAGAATGTTCATATC
>CAVEHG010000174.1:0-2896 GCA_963615405.1 bacterium
GTAGTATTGATACTGGAGGGTGCCGTCCATTTTCGGTCCCCAGGATTCGAGGGAGACGGTGCTCGTCCAGGAAGGCACCGGATGGTAGCCAGAGCCCTTGGTTGAGTCGCCGCTGCGAAGATAATAGTAGTAGTCGGCGGTCGTTCCCTGACCGTATTCGTACTGGAGGTCCGGTGAGGTGGCGAGGGACTCGAACATCAGGTTCGAACTGAAAGTGACGCTAATCTTGGAGTCCTGGTTTCCTCCGGATTTGGTGGTGATGATTATCGCACCGTTGGCGGCATTCGACCCGTAGAGAGCCGTTGCGGCAGGGCCTTTCAGTACGGTAATGTTCTCGATGTCGTCCGGGTTTACGTCGCCAGTTCCGTCGCCGTAGTCAATCGCGAAGGTGGAGTCGTCCCCGCCCGCGGTGGAAGAAGTGGAAGTGTTGAACATCGGCACTCCGTCGATGACAAAAAGGGCGGAGTTGTTCGTCAGGTCCACTGAGGACTCCCCCCTCAGGGTCACCCTCATCGAGCCTCCGGGGCCCGAGTTTGTCCTGTCTATGGCAAGACCGGCGACCTGACCGGCGAGGCTGCCGAGCCAGTTGGAAGAGGTGGCCGCGGAGGAAAACCTCTCGCCGTCAATTTTGCTGGCGGAGTAGCCGAGGGATTTTTCGTCCCTCTTCATACCGAATGCGGTCACCACGACGGACTCCAGCACCTGAACATCGTCTGTAAGGGAGACTGAAATCTCGGAACGGTCCCCGACCCTAATAACCACATCCTTGTAGCCAAGACAGCTAAAGCGCAGAGACTGGGACGAGGATGCGGTCAAAGACCAGGCGCCGTCCTCGTCGGTAACCACTCCCGTCGCGGTCCCCTCAATGAGAACTCCCACGCCAGGAAGAGGCTTCCCCCCGGAGTCTTTCACGACTCCGAAGACCGCCCGCGGCTTCCCGTCAACAGAAGTGGAAACCTCCTCTTCATTCCCGGTTTCCGCCGGGGTCGAGGCGGAGTCGGCCTTTATGGCGATTTTGTTTCCAAGCATCTCGAAAGTGCAGCCCGTCCCGGCCAACGCCTTTTCAAGGACTTCGTCCACAGGAAGGTTTTCTGCCTCTACCGTAACATTCCCGGCATTTTCAAGAACCTGAGTGCTGTAGAAAAAAGTGTAGCTGCATTTCTTCTCGACTGCCGATAGGAACTCGCGAAGAGGAAGATTCCTCGCAGAGATGCTTATGCGGATCGGCTCCTGGTGCGTCAGCGATGCCATAGCGGAAGGGGACGCACAGAAAAGGAGCGATGCCGTCAGTGAAAGTGCTGCAATGAGCAATCTTTTCAGGAAGTGATTCATTTTGTTTTTCTATTTAGAGCCCATCCTAAAGAACTCCGTTCCAAAGGGCGAGGGACTTGATAGTTCCAAGAGAGTTTCCGACTGCTGTTGTGGAAAGATTCTCCGCGGTGACCTCTGTTCCCGCTACGGTGCCGCCGAACGAGCAGGCTGAAGTAGCGCCGACTGACGAGCCCGCGTCGCCCTGTCCGATAATTCCTCCCACTGAAGTCACGCCGGTCACGGCGCCGTAGTACCTGCAGCCGTCAAGGAAGGAAGCGCGGGACTCTCCCACGATTCCGCCGGCATAACCTATTGCGCTTCCGCCGCTTTGGCCTTCAATGTCGCACTTGACATCACAGGAAGAAATCGTGCAGCTCTCACAAACGCCGGCAATTCCGCCACCCGGAGCGGCGCGGGTGACATTGACGGTGCAGTCGCAGTCAGTCACTTCGGCATTGGAAATATACCCGGCTATTCCGCCTGCCATACCTCTGTAGGCATAGACGGTCCCTGTGTTGTGACAGTCTTCGATTGTTGCGGCGAAAGTGTTCCCGGAAGCATAGCAGATGCTTCCGGTAATTCCTCCGGTAGCATCGCCGCTGTAGCCCGACCAGATGTTATTGTTGTAATGACGGTTCGCAAGGATGCCGGAGTTGGTGCAGCGCCTAAGCTGCACAGCGCCTCCCGAAAGCCTTCCTGCAATGCCGCCGAAGTGGACTGATTTGCCGTTTGACTTGGTGGTGGAAGAGCTCATCTGCACGGAGGCTGAATTTGAGCAGTCAGAGAGAGCGGCCCCCAAGGTCGCGCCGCCAAGGATTCCTCCGACTCCGCAAACTATATGAGACATCGCGAACGACCCGGTTTTGATTGTTACGCTTCCTTCGGATTTGACTCCCGAAATGCTGATTGGAGCGCCGTATGCGCAGCCCACTATACCTCCGATATAGGACTCGGCCGCAGTGTTTTCTGCGGAACTGATGTCAAAGGTAACGCCCGCCCTGCTGGTGAGATTGTCCCCGGAAAGAGTAACCTCGGCTGTTGTCTGCCCGATGAGACCTCCGCAATAAATGTAGGCGCTGGTCGTTGATTCGGTCGGGCCGATGTTGATGCTGCCGGTGAAAGGTTCTCCTGTGAGAGCCAAATTCTGCTCCGCAGCAATGCATCCGAACAGTCCGCCGCAATAGAGGTTTCGAAGAGCTGCTGTCGTGGTGATTGCTCCCGAGTTTTTATTTCCCGTGAATGTAGCTTTAGTTGTTCTGATTATGCCTGTAACGCCGCCCAAAACCTGTTGCTTCACATTTGAAGAGGAGGTGATGGAGCCGGAGTTGATGCAGTCCGACAGCGAAAGGGAATTTTCGTCGTTTGTGTCCACGAGGCCGAGCAGGCCGCCCGTATAGAAGAATTTGCACGGGTCGCCTGAGGCACGGACGGTGGAGAGAGTAATGTCGCCGGTGTTTACACACTGTGAGAATGAGCCTGCAGACGCCCTTGCACAAAGTCCTCCGACAGTGATGTAGAGAGCTGTTGAAGACACTGAAATGCTTCCTGCATTGGTGCAATTCTTAACGGTACCATTCTGATTTGA
>CAVEHG010000175.1:0-2890 GCA_963615405.1 bacterium
GATCGGAGACTTCCACGCCCGGGTCTATAATATGCTGGAAAATTTCAGAAGCTGTTCTCAGGTAATTGATCTTGCGAATTCATTCTCCCGGACAATCGGAAACAGGCTGAAATCTGAGCCGATCAAGTGCGTTACCGGCAATGCCGGGAATGTACGGATTGTGAGACATTCTGCCGGGCATTATGAGCAGGCGGCAGTGGATGAAATCATTGCAATGCCAAGGACCGGAAGTACCGCAGTCCTGACGATGACAAACGATGATGCGCTGATGGTTTCAGCAATGCTTAACCGCAGGGGGCATAAGGCCCGTCTGATTCAGTCCAACGACAGTTTCAATCTCCACGACCTTGCCGAGCTTCATCTTTTCTATTCCGACATCAGGGCAAACTGCTCAACGATAATTCCAGATAATGTCTGGATTCACGCCAGGGAACTGATGTTACGCGAATTCGCGGAGAGCGCAAGCCTTGACACGGCGGTGTCGTGCATTTCTGCGTTTGAAAAAGAATATCCGGACAAGCGTTATGTCTCAGATCTTTTCAATTTCTTCCGGGAGTCGGATCTCAGTGATTTCTGCAGGGCGGCAAAGAATGAGATAGTCGTTTCGACGATTCATAAATCGAAAGGGCGCGAATTTGACAATGTCTATCTGCTTCTCCGCGATATTGCGCAGATTTCCGACAGGGAGAGGCGTGTCGTCTATGTCGGGATGACGAGGGCGAAGACAAATCTTTCAATCCATTTTGACGGCAGCATATTTCCCGCTATTCCGAATCTTACCATTGAGGAAGATTCCAAGTCATACCCGGAGCCGGAAGAGCTTCTGCTTCAACTCTCTCACAGGGATGTGCATCTTGGGGCTTTCATCGGGAAATCTGAGATCATCTCAAAGCTCCGTTCCGGTAACTCTCTGAATATCATAGAGGACCGGATCTTTACGACAGTTAACGGATATTCCCAGCAAATCGGCAGATTCTCCGAAGCATTCCGCATAAAAATGTCCAGACTCCTCCAGAAAGGTTATACGCCGGCATCGGCAAATGTGCGTTTCCTTCTGTTCTGGCACTACGAAAATCCGGACAGGGCAGAGGGGGCTTCAAAGTACCTCGAAGCCCCGATAATCCTTCCGGAGATACGGCTGGTCAAAGTGGAGAAGCGCTAAACGCTTCAGTCTTTGCGGACGAGGCAGAAGTCAAGGTCTCTGGTGAGCTGCTCCCTGTCGAGATGCTGGCCGATGAAGACGAGTTTCTGCATCCGGTCGCCGTATTCCGAATCCCAGTCTTTCATAAAGTCAGGATCCTGTCGGGCAATCTCCTTCAGGTCTTCCTCCGGGGCGGTCGCGTACCACTTGCCTGCTGCTTTGAGCTGGAACTGGCGGCCGGCCTGTTCGAAGAGATAGGACATGTCGGTGTCATCGCTGAAATAGCATAGACCCTTGGCTCTTATTATGTTGTGAGGCCATTTCCTGGCGACGAAATCATCGAACCGGTTCATGTCGAAGGCCGGTCGGCGGCAATAGACGAATGTCCCGATGCCGTATTCCTCAACTTCTCCGCCTTCGTGATCGTGATGGTGGTGGTGATGATGTTCGTGTCCGTCCTCTTCGTCGTGGTGGTCGTGTTTATCGTCTTCGTCGTGATGGTGATGATGTCTGTGGTCTTCATCGTGTTCGTGAACCTCATCGTGCCCGTGTTCGTGCTCGGCTTTGAGGGCATCCTCCTCAGAAAGCTCGATTCCCTTGATCCAGCCGGCGGAAGCCGACACTTTGTCATAATCAAACAGGCGGGTGTTCAGCAACCTGTCAAGTTCCACGTCGGCATAGTCACACTCGATGATTTCCGCCTTCGGCTGAAGTTCGCGTATGATTGTCTTTATGCGTTCCAACTCTTTCGGAGAGACTTCAGAAGCCTTGTTGAGCAAAACCGTATTGCAGAATTCAATCTGCTGAATCACAAGGTTTTCGATATCTTCCTCGTCGATGTTTTTCATTACGAGTGTGTCACCGCAGTCGAACTCGCTCTGCATCCTCATCGCATCGACGACGGTCACGATGTTGTCGAGCCGGCAGATTCCGTATTTCGTGTAAAGGCCGCCGAATGTCGGTATGCTGCATATTGTCCGCGCAATCGGCTCTGGTTCGCAGATTCCGCTCGCCTCGATGACTATGTAGTCGAACTTCTGCATTCTCATAAGCTCGTAAATCTGCTCAATGAGGTCGGTTTTCAGGGTGCAGCAGATGCATCCGTTCTGAAGAGCCACGAGGCTTTCATCCTTCTTCCCGACCACGCCGCCTTTCTGAATGAGGTCCGCGTCGATGTTAACTTCTCCGATATCATTGACAATCACGGCGAAACGTATGCCTTTCCCATTTGACAGAATCCTGTTGAGGAGCGTCGTCTTGCCGCTTCCGAGGTAACCGGTGAGCAGGAGCACCGGGATTTCTTTTTGTTCCATATTGTTGATTTTCATTGTTCTGTTGTCGCCCCATATGCCGTAATTTCTCATTTTGAGCGTACGGACACAGCCGGGCAAGTTTGACAAATTGTCATAAAAAAACACCGCCCGCGATGAAATAAGGCAGACTGTCTTTGTGCTGCAAGGGGCGTCAAAGTCTGTGCCTTTGCCGGAAAAATGCTATCTTTGCCCCGCTTTGCCGAAGTCTCTGACAATGCTGTCAGCCGACAGTCCCGGCAATGACGGGAATATGCCAAAAAAAGAAGCCGTGGAGAAGATGTTCAACAGCATCGCTCCGGAATATGATGCTCTGAACCATATACTTTCGCTCAATATCGACAAAATATGGCGCCGTCGTGCCGTGCACCGTTTACTGCCTCCAAAAAATGAAGACTCACAATCTCCGTCAATGATGAATGTTCTTGATGTCGCCTGC
>CAVEHG010000176.1:0-2880 GCA_963615405.1 bacterium
GTCTGTGCGCTGAATAATAAAAAAATTCTATATGAGAAAAAAACTCTTTCTTGCAGTCGCCTGTACCGTCATCACGATTACAGGCGGCATTTCCATGAGTGCGGCTTCCATGGCTTATGTTGCCGCGGTTTCCGATGATGGGCGCGGCGCTAAAGAACAGACCGAGACCGATGTGAAGGCAATCTTTGCCGAGGATCCTGTCAGCTGCGTCAATGTCCTGCATCCTTATCCGGCTCCGGAGAAAATCATTGACACTCCGGCGCCAAAGGGATATAAACCATTCTACGTCAGCCATTACGGCCGGCACGGAAGCCGCTACCACTACACCGAAAAAAACATCTTCCCGGTGGTTGCGGTGATGGATTCCCTAGCCGCGCACAGCCTTTTGACAGAGGAGGGACAGTCGGTCCGTGCGGATTTGCAGAAAATTGCTGCTCAGCACGAAGGCCTTGTCGGTTACCTGACCCACAGGGGCGCCGCCGAGCATCAGGCGATAGCCCGCAATCTCTACTCCCGTTGCCCCGAAATTTTCAACCAGAAGGGGCGCCGCGAAATCTATTGCGTCTCCACCCCTGTCCAGCGCTGTATCCAGAGTATGGCGAATTTCTGTCTCCAGCTCGGGCGGGAGAATCCTGATCTCAGGATGACGATGGATGCCGGAGAGCGCTACAGGAACTACCTCAACAACCACGACGGTGCGACTCTGGGGCCCCGCGGAAGGGACCGTCAGATTGCAGATTCCATAATGGCGGCGCATATTGACATTTCAAGGATTATGAATACCTGGTTCACGAACCCGTCTGAAGCGAAAAAATATATGTCCGGACGGAACCCCCGCCGTTTCATCGCCGACGTTGTGAAGGGAGGTGGAATAGGACCGTGCCTCGACGAGGACCCGGGCATATTCCGTCATTTCACGCTTGACGAACTCTATGCTGTCTGGTGTTACGACACTGTAACCCATTACAACTCAATGTGTGCCAGCGTTGAAAACGGGAGAGGCAGGGATGTGATAGGGCAGAGGATCCTCCGCGATATGCTGGACAAGGCAGACGCGGCAATTGCGGGAAATGACCACGCGGCCGACCTCCGCTTCGGCCACGACACCGGTCTTGCTCCTCTTCTGAGCCTGTTGCAGGTCGAAGGCCTTGAAGGAACTAAAAAGCTTGCTGATTCCATCAATTGCTGGTACGGTTTCCGCCAGATGCCTATGGGGTCCAATATCCAGATGATTTTCTACCGCAACAAAAAGGGAGAAATCCTCGTGAAGCTCCTCCGTAACGAACGGGAAACCGTCATCCCTGCCCTCAAGACCGTCACCGGCCCGTACTACGACTGGCAGACGCTGAGAAATTACTTCGTCAGTCTGCTGAATCAATAACCAGTACGGATCCACGATTTTGTGCGGTGGGGAATGGGATGAAATTCACCCCATTTACAGTCTTATTGTAAATCCTGCAGCGAAAGGCCCAACAGCGTGAGCTTGCGGCGGATTCCCGGCCATTCGTTGTTGAGGAAATCTTCCCTCAGGCTCACGAGAACCTTTTCCCGAGCCTCGGGGGCGACAAAATAGCCGATACCCCTTTTGTTGTAGATTACGCCCTCGTCGGTGAGCCTTTCGTAGCTCCGCATCACCGTGTTCGGATTCACCCCGATCTGGGCTCCGTATTCCCTCACCGAAGGTATCCTGTCCTCCCCGTGGAGTTCTCCGGAGAGAATTCTGTCGCAGATTTCGTCCGCTATCTGCAGGTATATAGATTTATTGGAGTTAAATTCCATATGACAGACAATACTTTAAGTTCGCATTTGCGAAGCCTGGATAATACTAATATTTCACTTTTTTTACGCGGAAGTAAGTCCACACCAGAAGGGCGGCGTTAATCAGGATACTCAGGGAGTATGTCACCCATTTGATCGTATTCACTGCCTGCTCCGCATCCGGTCTTTCCTCAATCATTTCGATGAAACTCTCCCCTGCACTGAAGAAAATCGGGGTTGTTACCGTGCTCATAACCATAGAGAAGAGAATCACCGCGAGAATGGTCTTGCCGATTTTGTTCTTCTTGAAATAGAGCGCGCCCAGAAGGAAGGTAAGTGTCCAGCAGAGGATGTTGAAGCACAGTCCAAGAATGAGTTCGCCGATGCTGAAGACGTTGAATCCGGCGCTGATGTTCAGCTCTCCAAGACTCTCGTTGAGTTCGCTTGCGCCGCTGAAAACTGCCGCCACAATAGGTTGTCCGCAGTGGGGATCCACAAGGCAGAGCAGGGCGTCGATGCCGAGGGATATCACCGTGTAGGCAAGAGGTGCAATCACTGCGACATTTATAATCATCGAGAGTGTCTTTTCAAGCGCCGATGCCGGAATCAGAGTGTAGAACGAGCCGCTCCTCTTGTCGGTAAAAAATCCGTAAGCCTTTGACGGAACAATGATTATGAGGATGTAGAATACGGCGATGAAGGTGATGAGGCGGCCTATGAGAGGATAGGAGATCCAGGTTCCGGCCGTGACAAGGTGCATCAGCCCGCAGAAGAGGTAGGCAATAACTTCCGCGACGGAGGTGATGAGGACCGTGAGATACGTATTGTTGAAGGCGTTGCGCAGGTCGCTGACGAAATATGTCCCGAACCGCTTGATGTCGAATGTGTTGTTCATATTTTCGATATTTGGGTTTCGCGGGTGCGAAACCTGAGTCATATATTTTACTTCGCAAGTGCTAAATTTAAATCCGATATTATTGAGTATCAATAATTTTGAGATCGGCCCCTATTCGCCCGCGAACATTGTCGCGAACAGGTCCCTGTTCTTGTGTACGGCGTTGAACAGCGCCTCGATGTTCACCTTGCTCTCGCGCCCGTCCGGGTTGGGGATGACCTGGATGC
>CAVEHG010000177.1:0-2838 GCA_963615405.1 bacterium
GTCTTCTTCATCTTCTGGAGAATCATCGCTGAAATCTCCTGCGGAGTGTAGAGACGGCCGTCGATGTCCACGCGCGGAGTGTTGTTGTCACCCTTTACGACATTGTAAGGCACACGTTCGATTTCCCTGGTTACCTGATTGTAGGTCTCGCCCATAAATCTCTTGATGGAATACACCGTCTTGTGAGGGTTGGTGATGGCCTGACGCTTTGCAGGATTACCGATTTTCCTTTCGCCATTGTCGGTGAATGCGACCACAGACGGGGTTGTACGCTGTCCTTCGTTGTTGATGATCACGGTCGGCTCATTGCCTTCCATTACGGCTACGCAAGAGTTCGTAGTACCGAGGTCAATTCCAATAATTTTTCCCATAATATTTTTCTGTTTTTGTTTTCAATTTTCATTCGCCGCCCACACCTTCTGCCGGATGTTTCGTGCGACGGAAATCGAATAAACGAAACTTGTGCCAACGCCGTTTCGGGGGAAATGTCGTGACATTTTGTCATATTTTCCGCTTATTCGGTGATATGTCCGTGACAATTTGTAATTTTGCACCCGGTTTCAAACGGGCTGCGCGAGCTTTAATCCGACAGACGCGATGTCCCGGCACCAAATCCCATGCGGGCCGGGATATATGCGAAATTTGAATCGAAAACTATGATATACAGACAGTTATCAGACACGGAATACGAAGACCTGAAATCAAGGATACTTTATGAGGACAACCACATTCTGATTGTCAACAAGAAATGCGGGGAAATCGTGCAGGGCGACAAGACCGGAGACGAACCGGTAAGCGAGGCCTACAAGGCGTTTATCGCACAGAGGGACTCGAAGCCGGGGCAGGTTTTCGTCGGGGTTCCGCACCGGCTCGACAGGCCTGTCAGCGGCATTGTCATCCTCGCAAAGACATCGAAGGCGCTGGAAAGACTCACTGCAATGTTCCGTGATGGGAGCATCCACAAGACCTACTGGGCGCTCTGCTGCGCCGCGCCTCAGGCTGAAGAAGGGGAACTTGTCGGCTGGATGGTCCGGAACGAGAAACAGAACAAGTCATACATCTGCGGCAAAGCGGCGGTGAAAGCGACAGCGAATGCATCGGATTGCGTGGCCGGGCACTCAGAAGAGGACGCGACGGCTGACGGCAGGAAAGACGCGACGGCTGACGGTAAAAAAGACGCGTCGTCAATGACCCCGCCGCGTCCGGACGCCAAGCTCGCACGCCTGCGCTACCGCCTTGCAGGGCATAGCCAAAGATATTTCCTGATTGAGGTGGAACTTCTCACCGGGCGCCACCATCAGATCCGCTGCCAGCTTTCAGACCTTGGCTGCGTCATCAAGGGCGACCTCAAATACGGTGCGCCGCGCTCAAATCCGGACGGAGGCATCTGCCTGCATTCCCGCAGCGTTTCCTTTATCCACCCGGTAAAGAAAACGGAGGTGGTTGTAACCGCCCCCGTTCCCGCTTCCTGGCCAGCCGTAGAAAGTAAAAATTAAGTTTCTGCAATTATCCGGCTCTGCCGTAAACCTTACGTCTGTTTACTTGACTCTGCCCGTATAGGCTTCGGCTGCGGTGTTGTCCACCACGGACTTGAAGAAATCCTGCTGGGCTTTCCAGAGAGCCTTGTTCCACGGATTCGCGCCATCCCCGATCTGAATCACCCAAAGGCGAAGCTGTTTCTTGTGGTAGTTGACCATACAGGAAGTGCCCCAGGCGCCGCCGTGACCGAACCAGCCGTCTTCGGAGTCTTTTTCAGGTGCCGACAGGCCAAGGGAGTAGCCCTCCATCCCATCCGGACGGGTGCTCACGGCAAGAATTGCCTTCACCGTCTCCTCCTTCAGAATCCTGACTCCGTTGTCCCCCACTCCGAGATTCATCAGCATCTTGTAGAATTTCAGCTGATCTTCAGCCGTTGTCCAGAGACCCGCTCCGGCAGAGGCGAAGACGTGAGAATCGTTGTATGGGCGCTGTTCCCACGGATTTTCTTCCATACGCTGCGCCGGGGCATCCTCGAAGGTGCGGTACATCTCGACCTGAGTCTTGAGCTGCCTGTCCGTCGGCCAGAACCAGGTTGACTTCATCCCGAGAGGGTCAAGCACCGTCTGCTTGAGGTACTGCTCCCATTTCATTCCGGTCACTACCTCAATGACTGCAGCCGCGATGTCTATGCCGGTGTTCGAGTACTGGATTTTCGTGCCCGGCTCAAAGAGAATCGGGCTCTCGGCCGCAACGGAAGCAATCTGACGGAGCGGACCGCCGCCTGACCATCCGCCGCCGCGGACATCCCACCTCTTCGCGCTACACTCGAACGGGAAGCCGCCGGTGTGGTTGAGCACCATTCTGACAGTCAGCACATTCTTCGCCTTTTTCAGGACAATGGTGCTGTCTGTCTGCTGTTCCTTCACCCAGAGCGTCGAGAATTCAGGAAGATACTTCGACACGGGATCGTCGAGACTCACCTTGCCTTCCTCGACAAGTTTCGCCATCGTCACACCGCAGAATCCCTTGGTCTGGGAGCACTGCATAAACACATTGTCGGTACGGATGGGCCTTTTCTTATCCACGTCCGCATAGCCTGCGCAGCAGACCTCCTGCACGCCGTCGCTGTAAAGTATGCTGATTGCGCCGGGAAGCACTCCGGAGTCCACATAAGGCTGAAGCGCCGTCTGTACACAGGTTGTGCCCGAAGATTTTACTTTTTCCCGCGCCGTGGTTTCAACGGATGCGGACGATATCGTCAGAAGGACGATGGATGCAATGGTTATCAGTCGTTTCATTATCCAATATATTTTACTTAAGTTTCGAATGTACCCTAATACGTTGGGGGGGGTCGTGGGG
>CAVEHG010000178.1:0-2827 GCA_963615405.1 bacterium
GTATGCGCAGCAGGATTTGAAGGATTCGATAAAGGACGGCGCATTGCTTCTGGCCGTCGAGAAATATGACAACGGGGCGTATGCCGACGCGGGAAAAATGCTCCGTTCGATAATCAGTTCCAGTCCGGACTATGACGCCGCGCACTACTACCTCGCCCTCGTGTACCTCGCCCAGGATGAAAACGACCTTGCGGAGACCGAACTTCTGCGTGCCGTCGAATCCGATCCGGGGAATTTCTGGTACCGTCAGCGGCTTGCCGTGGTCTATCGCTACACGCAACAGCTCCCCAAAGCCATAGAATTGTATGAAAAACTTCTCGCCGACTTTCCGAAAAAGAGCGACCTCTACTTCGACCTCGTGGAAATGTATGCCCAGAATGCCCAGATTGACAAGGCTTTGGCTACCCTCGACAACATCGAACGCATATTCGGTCAGACGGAATCCATCGCGGTCTATCGCTTCCGCCTTCTGATGGCCTCGGGGAAAACGGAGGAGGCATACGGGTCGCTGGAAGAATATAATTCAAAATATTCCTCTCCATATATACTCTCGACTCTCGGCGACTACCGGATGTCGATGTACGAAGACTCGCTTGCTGTCGCATATTACGATGAGGCTCTCTCCATCGACGACACTTTCGCACCGGCGATTCTCGGAAAGGCCGAGGCACGGAGGATGACGAGGAAATATTACGAATACTTCCCTCTTCTCGACAGTTATATGTCAAATGCCACGGTCCCGGCGAAGGGGAAGGCCGAGTACCTCAAGGCTGTTGTGGAGCAGTCGGACCCGAAGTTTGTCGCGGCGTTCCGTCCTCAGCTTGACACTGCGGCGAACATCTGCTTCAGGAAACATCCGACCGACAGCGCGGTGATCGCCACGGTCGCCTCCTATTACTATCGCACTCAGCGTCAGAACGTTGCGGAAGATCTTTTCCGTGTCAACGCGTCGCTGAATCCGGACAAGCCCGAACTTACCGCGACCTACCTCTATTCCCTGCTCTATTCGGAGAACTGGGAAAAACTCGCTGAAGCAGGTTCCGAGGCGGCGCTGCAATACCCTGATATTCCGGATTTTATGGCGCTCGCAAGCACGGGGTACACCTTTATGAAGGAATATGACAAAGTCATAGAACTCTCCCAGAAAATGCTGCGCACGGCTCCGAAGGACAGCGCTGTCATCGTTTCGGCCTGCTCGACGATGGGTGTCGCCTACTATCAGAAAAATGACAAGAAAAACGCTTTCAAGGCTTTTGACAAGGTCCTGAAAGTCAGTCCTGACAACATTTTTGTTCTGAACAACTACGCATATTATCTTTCGATTTCGGGCAAGAATCTGAAGAAGGCCTATGCGATGAGCCGGAAGACCATCGAGGCCGAGCCGGACAACGCGACCTATCTCGACACCTTCGGATGGATTCTCTATCTTCAGGGCAAGCCTCTGGAAGCCAAACCTTTCTTCAAACATGCGATGCTCTACGGAGGGAAGGACAGCCCGGTGATTATGGACCATTATGCCGAGGTGCTCTTCGCTCTGAAGGAGTATGACCTCGCGTTTGTCTACTGGTACAGGGCGCAGGCCAAGAACAACGGGGAAATTCCTGATCTGGATGCGCGTATTGCTGAAAGAAAAAAGTCGGTGGGGAAGTAGATGGGGTTCCGTGAGCTAATATCATCCCGTGCGTCTGTTCCGTTTAGCGCGTCCATTGCGTTTCGCGCCTCGGCGGCGTTTTTTCTGCTGTTTGCCGTTATATCCGGATTTTGCGGGATTTCCGCTTCCGCCCAGGATACGAGCGAACAGGAGAAGAAGAAGGAGCGCCTCGAACGGGAGATAGAAATCATCAACAGGCAGCTGTCTTCTGCAGATTCCAAAAGACGCAGCGCCCTTTCGACCTACAATCTCGTCTCAAAAAAAGTCGACAACCGGCAGGCACTTCTGAAGGAGAGCCGCCGGAAAGAGCGGGTGTGTGCCGACAAAATTTATCTCAAGCAAAAGGAAATCAACGCTTTACAGGCGAACTACGACACACTCGCGGCGCATTATGACCGTCTCGTTCTGGGAGCATACAAGAACAGGGATGCAAGAATATGGTATCTGTACATCCTCGCCAGTGATGACCTCTCGCAGGCATACCGCCGTTACGGCTATTTCAAAAGCCTCGCCGCACAGATCGGGGAGGAGGCACGGCGTATGGAAGAGACCAGAGCCCGGCTTGAGGAGGAGCGTTCCGCCCTTCAGAAACTGCGTGCGGAGCAGAAAGAGGTGACGAAAAATACGCAGAAGGAACTTGAAAAGCTCAGGGGCGAACAGACTGAGTCGAAGGCGCTGGTCTCCAAGCTCAAAAAGGAGAAGTCGAAGTATCAGAAGGAACTCGCCGCAAAGAAGAAGCAGGTGGAGGCTCTTGACAGGGAGATTGCCCGTCTGGTGCGGGAAGCGATGAGGGGAAGTTCCGGTTCCGGAAGCGGCTCGGGCAGGAAGTCCGGGAAGATGGTGATTGACGAGAAGCTGGCGGCGGAGTTCTCGAAGAACAAGGGGAAACTGCCCTGGCCTGCCGACGGCCCTGTGGTGGATGCGTTCGGAGAGCGGTTCCATCCGGTTTACAAGGGAGTGAAACTGCCGAAGAACAACGGAGTCGGGATTGCGCTGCGACCTGGTACGACCGTAAAATGCGTGTTTGACGGGGTTGTGAAGCAGGTGCTTGTGATGCCGGGCTACAACCAGTGCGTACTCGTCCAGCACGGCAACTACTTCACGTTCTACTGCAAGCTCAAAAATGTGGTCGTGAAGTCGGGGCAGAAGGTGAAGACGGGGCAGGACATCGGGACT
>CAVEHG010000179.1:0-2784 GCA_963615405.1 bacterium
CTCTTCAACTTTCTTTGACCTTTTTCCCTCTTTTTGACCCCCTTAAAGGCTCCATACAGTCCTTTTCTGATAAAAATCCCTACCTTTGCAGCGTTGCCGGGCTGGATGATTTCCGACATTGTTCAAATTATAGATTATGGTTACTTATTACCTTCAGGACACAGACTTCACATTCAAGAACAAGCTGCTGAACAACCGTTGGCTGAAAATGGTCGCCGAGAGCGAGATAAAACGTCTGGGCGACATCTCCATCATCTTCTGTTCCGATCCTTACATTCTGGATGTGAACATCAAATACCTACAGCACGATTATTTCACCGACATCATCACCTTCGATTACTGCGAGGGCAACAAGCTTTCCGGTGACCTGTTCATAAGTGTGGATACCGTCCGCGAGAATGCTTCTTTCTATGGGACCGAGTTTCCTGATGAACTTAACCGCGTAATCGTTCACGGACTTCTCCATCTTATCGGTTATGATGACCATACGGATGAGGAAAAACGCATCATGCGTGAGAAGGAAAATTACTATCTCGAGATGAGAAAATCTCTTCTGAAATGAACACTTCCTATGATGTCATTGTAGTAGGGGGAGGGCACGCCGGATGCGAGGCCGCGATGGCAGCTTCGCGTCTCGGATCTTCAGTTCTGCTGATTACGATGGATATGCTCGGCTTTGCCAAGATGTCCTGCAACCCTGCTATTGGCGGAATCGCCAAAGGACAGATAGTGCGTGAGATCGACGCACTCGGCGGATATACCGGCATTGTGACTGATTCTTCGACTCTGCAGTTCAGAATGCTGAATCGCTCGAAGGGACCGGCTATGTGGAGTCCGCGCGCGCAATGTGATAAAATCGAGTTTTCCAGGAACTGGCGAAAAATCCTCGAAAGTAATTATAAGCTAGATATTTACGCAGATTCTGCCGTTTCTTTTCTCTTCGAGAATCGAAAAATTACGGGAGTCTGCACGACTACCGGCGCAATTTTTAAATCTCGCGCCGTTGTTCTGACAGCCGGGACCTTCCTCAGCGGTAGTCTTTTTAT
Source organism: bacterium (assembly GCA_963615405.1). Taxonomy (GTDB): domain Bacteria; phylum Bacteroidota; class Bacteroidia; order Bacteroidales; family UBA932; genus Cryptobacteroides. The sequence continues at coordinate 1,047 of CAVEHG010000179.1, forward strand.
CGGCCGTCACAGTTTCGAGGGCGGAAGGATAGGGGAGTCCGCTTCTCACGGACTGACCGAGCAGCTCGTTTCGATGGGTATCGTTTCTTCGAGAATGAAAACGGGAACTCCTCCCCGGATCGATATCCGCTCTGTCGATACTTCTTCACTTCTCCGTCAGACAGGAGATCCTCAGCCGGAAAAATTTTCTTTCCTGCCGTATCTTTCCACCGTCCAGAACGGAACTCCGCAGATGCCTTGCTTCATCCTTCATACCAATGAGCACACTCACGAAATCCTTCGCAGCGGCTTCGATGAGTCTCCGCTTTTCACAGGTATGATTCACGGCAAGGGTCCGCGTTACTGTCCGAGCATAGAGGATAAGCTCCGAGTTTTTCCTGACAAGGACAGCCATCAGCTTTTCCTCGAGCCGGAAGGTCGCCATACGGGGGAGTACTACCTTCAGGGCTTTTCTTCTTCTCTGCCTCTGCGTGTTCAGATGGATGCTCTTCATTCCATCGTGGGGCTTGAGAATGTGAAAGTGTTCCGCCCTGCCTATGCTGTCGAGTATGATTATTTCGATCCGACCCAGCTTAAGGCATCTCTGGAATCGAAATGTGTTGAGAATCTGTTCCTTGCGGGTCAGGTAAACGGTACTACAGGTTACGAAGAGGCTGCTGCTCAGGGACTTATGGCTGGAATTAACGCTCATTTGAAACTCTCTGACCGTGATCCTTTCATTCTTTCCCGAGATGAGTCCTATATCGGAGTTCTTATAGATGATCTTATCACTAAGGGAGTTGATGAGCCCTACAGGATGTTCACTTCCCGTGCTGAGTATCGTATTCTTCTGCGGCAGGACAATGCCGATGAGCGTCTGACTGCCCGTTCTCACGAGATAGGTCTTGCAGACAACTTCCGTTATGATTTCACTATGCGAAAGTACGAGAGAGTGCGTTCTCTTGCGGATTATGTTGAGTCTAAAAATCTCACTGCGCGTCAGGCAAACCCATTCCTTGAATCTATAGGTTCATCTCCTCTCACGGATTCGAAAAAGATTTCCGATGTAGCTGCCCGTCCCGAAGTTTCTCTTGTTTCTCTCTTGGATAATGTTCCACGTGGAACATTATCCAAAGATTTACTCGTTTTTCACGAATCGGTTCTTGAAGATTATGCTGATTATATTCTAGATTCTAAGTCTCTTCCTTCAGAAATTGATGGCTCTTCCTATGCTGATGCAATTGAGGTTCTCAAGTCGAACTGCGGTTATCGTGAGGGTAGGGGAGTTCTCGCCGAGGCGGCTGAGGGCTTTAACGGAATGCTTAGAAAAGAGGTTGTGGAGTCTGTGGAAATTTCGCTGAAGTATAGTGGTTATATCGAGCGCGAGAGGCTTCTGGCTGAGAAACTGCATCGTCTGGAGGACCTGAAAATACCGGAGAATTTCGATTTCGACAAGGTTACCGGTATGACTATAGAGTGCCGTCAGAAGATGAAAAAATATCATCCGACTACCATAGCCCAGGCCTCCCGCATTTCCGGCGTATCTCCTGCGGATATCTCCGTCCTCCTTGTCTATTTCGGCAGATGATTTTCTTTTTTTATTACACGATATTGTCGTTAGTGGTCGGTGTTGGACGCGAAGCGGTTAAAGCCGCTTGAGGGCTTCTTTGATGATTTTTTCGACCTTGGCGTCTGGTTCTTCCTTGAGAACAGCCTGAACGGCTTTCTGAATGTTCGGACGGGAGAATCCCAGCATCTG
>CAVEHG010000180.1:0-2740 GCA_963615405.1 bacterium
AACCTTTCGGTTGTGAGGATTTCCCGGAGCTCGGATAACGCCGTTATCCGACGTTCACCTGAAACGTAAATTTCAAATTAAACGAGGAGAACAAGGCATCCGGCGACGGGAAACCCGGAGCAACCTTTCGGTTGTGAGGATTTCCCGGAGCTCGGATAACGCCGTTATCCGACGTTCACCTGAAACGTAAATTTCAAATTAAACGAGGAGAACAAGGCATCCGGCGACGGGAAACCCGGAGCAACCTTTCGGTTGTGAGGATTTCCCGGAGCTCGGATAACGCCGTTATCCGACGTTTAATTTGGAATTTACACGAGGAGTCCGCCCTTGGAACGTATATCCTTGGTCACAATAGGATTCGAATAAATCTTCAGGAAATTCTCCCTCACGCCCCCACGGTCAAGCTCCGGCTCGAGAGTATCGAGCTGATGCTCCATATAATCGACAAACCATTTCCTGTCTGCATCGGTGTATTTCCCGGCGAAACGGTCACCCGGGTTCAGGATGTCGTAGGCGATATAGTTGTTTTTCCATAGCCTGTAGCCGTCGACTACGCGGATGTTCACGGCGTGGCGGATGTACTGGTAGCGGTCATTCTTGTCGCAGAGGGAAGCAAGAGAAAGTTCCTCGTCTGTAAGCGGCCTGCCGATGTTCAGGTGGATGTCCCCCTTCTGCTGAGTCACTCCGACGAGTATGCTGTTCAGATCCTCGCCCTGCGCCTTGAGATATTTCCCGTCGCGCTGCGTTATGAAAATCTCCCGCGCCTTCAGGATATCGCACGGTTCAATCTCATAGGAAATGCTCATCGGCACGATGTTCAGCTCCGCAAAATTCTGCTTGAAACTGTCGGGACTGCCGCTCATGTCAAGCATCTTCAGAAGTCCCTGCTCCGTGGTGTCATAGCCGTCCTTCGTGCGTCCCTGCCTCTGCGCAAGCCATACTGAACTCTCACCGGTAATTATGCTTTTGCGGATGTAGCGCGACAGCCTCTGTGACGAGAGGTAGAGTTCGCGTGCAGAAACGCCCCTGATGACCTTGATCATACGGTTTGAACGGATCAAATACTCGATGAACTTGTTCTGAATCAGGTTGTCGCCCACACATATTTCCGTAGGCTGAATATTGTTCTGATAGAGAACCCACTGAAGGATCGCAGGATCAAGGATTATGTCCCTGTGGTTCGACAGCATAAGGAATTTCCTTCCGTCTTCAATGTTAGCGAAGCCGTCATAGGAAAAATTGTGCGCCGTCGTGTCCAGAATGCGCTTGACAATCTGGGACATTATGACATACTGGAAATCATCGACCGAATTCATCTGCAGCAGCTGACCCTTGAGATAGTCTGGATCCATTTCAGGATAGAAATACTTTGAAATCCTCGGGAGAAGAGGGCTTGCAGCTATGTGCCTGAACGCGTCAACGGCCTCAGCATCGGTTTTAAAAGGCCCGATTGCGTCAATATCGTTAAAATCTTCCATCTCGTTTAATTTAAGTTTCGCACTGCGAAACTTGAGTCGTTTAATTTTTACCTCGTGCGGATTTTTTCACTCGACCTCATACGGAGTCTTTTTCACGAATAACTCGCGAATATACGAAAATATCGACAAATATCAGCGGCAGTCGCGATGAAGTATGGAGCTGTCGCCGTAGCTGAGGAAACGGAAACCATTGGCGAGGGCATAGTCGTAAATGGGTTTCCAGTTGCCTCCGACGAATGCCGAAATCAGCAGAAGGAGCGTGCTCTGCGGCTGGTGAAAGTTGGTAATCAGAGTCTTGACCACGCGGAAACGGAATCCGGGAACAATAATTATGCGCGTGCCGGCGACGAGCACGTCGAGACCGTTACTTTCGAGATACGAGATTATCGCATCGATTGATTCAGTAAAGGAATATGTGAAATTACGCTCATAGGGTTCCCACTGCGAGACATCTGAAGGCTTTCCGTCCTCGATGCAGTGGACTCCAACATAATACAGGGATTCCAGTGTCCTGACGGATGTGGTGCCGACAGCGGTCACATTGTCGCCGTTTTCACGAAGTTTTCGCAGCAGGTCAAGTTTTACGGCAAAAGGCTCGCGGTGCATATGATGTTTCGCCACGAGACTGTCCTTGACCGGAAGAAAGGTCCCGGCCCCAACGTGGAGGCAGACTTCCTCCACATCGATTCCACGGCTTCTGATGCCGTCAAGGACACGTTCAGTGAAGTGCAGTCCGGCAGTCGGTGCCGCGACAGAACCCCGGTATTTCGCATAGAGGGTCTGGTAACGCTCCTGATCGACGGCCTCCGTGTCACGGTTCAGGTATGGCGGAATCGGAATGTTCCCGCATATCTCAAGCACCCTTGAGAACGGGATGCCGTTTTTCCATCTGAACTCAACCTCGGCAGTCTGACCGTCCCGGCTCACGAGATCCGCCGTCAGGGCAATCTCAGCGACTTCAGCGGAATTTTCCGGATTGAAGATGTGCAGAGTGTCGGATTTCCATTTTTTTGCGTTGCCGATTATGCACTTCCACCTGCAGCATTCTGTTGCTGCGAAAATAAGATTGTATTCTACCGGGAACAGCGGCTCAAGGCAGAAAATCTCAATCACGGCACCGGTCTCGCGCTGGAAGTGCATCCTTGCCGGAACGACTTTCGTGTCATTGAAAACCATCGGAGAGCCGACTGGCAGAAGACCCGGGAGATCCCGGAATGTGTGCTCACGGATTATTCCGTCTTCATATTCGAGCAGCTTGGACG